>NZ_AJWE01000028.1:0-48382 GCF_000281145.1 Rhizobium sp. CF142
AAAAAAGAACGGCGGGACAGGCCCGCCGTTGCAATGGAGAAAGCCAAAGGGCTTATTTGGAGATCAGGCAGCTTCCGCCGGCAGCGCGAAACTTTTCGCAGAGGGCGGCAGCTTCATCCTTCGAGCCGGCCGGGATGCGGACACGGTAAAAAGTGCCCTTGCCGGCAATATCGGCCTTGCGGATTTCGTAAGCGCGGCCACCAAGCACGCCAGCGAACTTCTTCGACAGGCTGGCGTAGGACTTCTTTGCCTCATCCTCTGACGGCAGCGATGCGATCTGGATGCCGTAGCCACCGCTTGCGGCGGCCGGAGCCTGCTGTGCCGGCGGGATAGCGGCTGCTGCCGGCGCGGAAGCGACCTGTGTCGGCTTCTGCTGAGCCGTCGGGCGGACATTGCCGTTTTCGGTTACCGTGCCGACGACATTAACCGGCTGTTCGGCCGGGCGGGCCGTCGGGACAGGCGCCGTATCGGTCGGTGCAGCCGACGCTGTATCGGTGATCGGTGTCGTCTTGACTGCGCGAACCGGCGGATCAACCTGGTTTGCGTTGGCGGCGTTCACCTCAGCCACCTTGGCCGTCTGAGCTGCAGGCGCCGTTCCGGCAGGCGGAAGAGCGGCTGACGCAGCCTGATTGCCGTTGCTTGCCGGGAAGCTTGCAGCAGACGGCGTCGCGGCCGGCTGGGCTGCGGGCGTTGCCGATGCCACCTCATTGGCCGGTGCGGATTGCTCGGCAGGCGCCGGCTCTTCGCGGGCAACGAGCGTGCCGTCCGGCTTGACGATCATCGTACGGACCTTGCGCGGCGAGACGGACGGCGTTGCATCGTCATCAGCAGCGGCAGCATCCGCGGTCGCGTTATGGTCGGGCAGCAGGCGCGGATCCTGCGTCTCGCCGACGGCAGTCGGCAGCACGGAATCGCCACTGCCTTCATCGTCATCAGGCGAGACTTCGGGCGTCAGCGTGCGCTGGACGACATCGACCGGCTGTTCGTCGGAGGAGACCAGAGCCTTCTGCTTCGGCTCTTCGGCTGCACCTGCGACGCGATCATAGACGGCCTTGTCCTGGTTCGGCACGGTCTTGCCGCCCGGATTTTCGGGAGCGACCTTCACCGGATCCTTGTCGGCAGTGATGACGCGTGGCTCGCCGGAGCCGGCGATGCTGAGGCCGGCACCGTTGGACACCCAGCTGTAGATGCCGTAAGCGCCGCCGACAAAAACGACCAGCATGGCGGCTGCAGCCAGCAGGCGGCGCATGGAGCGGGCGCGGTTGAAATCGGCAGTCCGGCTTGCGGATTCGATATGGACTTCGGAAACGTTCTCGCGGCGCTCAACCGGCTCGCGCACACTGCGACGGAAGTCCTCTTCCAACGCGCGTTCGAAATCATCAAGACCGTCAGCGAAGGCGGTGCTTGCCGGCTTGGCCGCAGCGGCGGCCGTTGCAGCAGCGGCCGGGGGCGCCCAGGCAGGGGCGACCGGTGCCTTTTCCTGCCGCTTGGCGGGCTCGAAGAAGCTTGCAATCTCGGCATCGAGATCGAAATCGAAGTCGGCGGTCTTGGCGACCGGCTCCGTATGCTCGACAGGCGGCAGTGTCGGAACATGCATGTCCTCGACCGTCTCGGGACGATCTTCCGGATCGGAGATCATCGAGGGATCGAAGGGCAGATCGTCGGTGGATTCGCTTGCCGGCGCCGGCTTGGCGTAGCTCACCGGAGCAGGCTGCGGCTCCGGCACGAAAACCGGTGCCGATTGCGGCTGCAGCCGCGGCGCAGGCTGCGCTGCGACCACGGGCGCTGCACGCACGGGCTCGGGCTTCGACTGCGGAGCCGGCTGCTCGGAGAAGTCGAGATCGGCGAGCTCCAGCTCGATGCCGGCGAGATCCAACTCGAAATCGTGGCCGGCAAAAGGATCTTCAGCCTCCAGTTCCGGCTGACGCGCGACGACCGGCGCTGGCGCGATAGGCTGCGAAACCGGCTCCACCGGCTCCCGAACGACCGGCTTCGGTGCTTCGGGCTGACGAAGAACGGGCGTCGCACGGCTCATCGGCACGGGCGCAATCACGGTCGGCTGAGCCGGTGCACGAGCAACGGGCGCTTCGAAGACAGGCGCTTCGAAGATAGGGGCCTCAAAGACCGGCGCCTCAAAGACGGAGGCCTGGAAAACAGGCGTGGCAGGAGCCGCGACCGGCTGCGGCGCCGGTGGCGTGGCAACCGGCTCGGGCGCCGCAGCAACAGGCTCGGACACGACGGGGGCAGCGGCACGCTGCGGCACCGGATAACGGGAAACATCCGCCAGGAGATCGTCGAGATCAAAGGCATCCGCATCGAAGGCCGACTCCGGCGGCGCTTCCGTCAAGGCTGCATCGGCATGGACGTCGCCTTCGGCGGCGGCTGCAATCAGATCGAAACCGGCATTGTCAGGCTCGGCCGGCGCTTCGAAGGCAGCAACATCTTCAAACGTTGCGACAGGCTCTTCTGGGAGGGCGACGTCTTCATGGCGATCAATCTCGGCCGGAAAACCGAAGGAGGCTGCAACCGGCTCGAAATCTGCCGCTTCAACGGCGGCGACCGCCAGAGGCTCTTCAATTACCTCAGGAGCAACTACTTCGGGTTCGACCGTCAATTCCGGTTCGGCAACAAACTCGGACTCGTCGACGAAGGCCTCAACCGGAGCCTGAGCCGGCTCAATAACAGGTGTATCGATAACCGGCGTCTCGATGACCGGCTCGGAAAGGACCGGCTCTTCACGACGCGGCGCGTGAAAATTGGCGAGCGGCAGACGGATGCTGGCAGCCGACCACTGCGGCGCCTTCGCCGGCGGCTGAACGGCCGGAGCGACAGGAAGAGCGCCGCCGATCGAAAGCTCAAGCTCTTCGATCAGATCGCGGGCGCCACCGTAGGCCGTGAAGGTAACCGGAGGTTCTGCGAGAACAGCGACGGGCTTCGACGGAGCAGGAGCCCAATTGGCAGCGACAGGCACTTCCCATTCGGCTGCGACCCGTTCAGGCGCGGCTACTTCAGGAGCTACGGCAGCTTCCTCAGGAAATTCGGGTTCGACGACAAGCGTCTCGAAATCGGACACAACCGACGGGGCGAGCTCTTCACCGATGGAGGGCACGTCCTCGTGGACCGGCTCGACATAGTCGTAAGTTTCGACTTCCTGAGCGATCGACTCGGCCGGATGATCGAGATCAGCCAGGGGACGCGGCGCATCGTAACGCTCGAACTCACGGAGAAGCTCGTCCTCGAGATTGAGGACCGGCTCCTGCCGCTGAGGCTCATCTACAGTATTGGCCGCGATTCGAGGTTCAAAGCCGACGATACGAGCAAGTTCAGCCAACGGATCATCGTCGGCAAACATATCGTCTTTACCGCGCGCGTCATACGCAAGTCGTTTATCAGCCATGCCCATCCCACTCAAAAAACGCAAACACTTCAATGCCAGCGCATTGTGGGGAAATGGTGACGTTATCGCATTTCGTCCGGTGCGGCAGTACCTGTAATGGCAAGTCCCGACTTCAAAACCGACGCGACAGCGTACACCAGCCCAAGTCTGGCAATACTTGATTCTCGGTTCTTATCGTTAACAAATCGTAATTCAGTCTGATCTTTACCTTTGTTCCAGTGGGCATGGAAGGCGCTGGCAAGATCATAGAGGTAAAATGCGATGCGATGCGGCTCCTGAGATTGGGCTGCACTTTCGACGATACGCGGGAATTCCGCAGCCTTGGCAATCAGCTGCAATTCGGCAGAATCCGTAATGCCTGCAACGGATTGCGCCAAAAGCTCCGGTGTCGGGGCGAGATCCGGGAAGGCTTCCCTCGCCTGCCGGAAGACGGACATGCAACGCGCATGCGCATATTGCACGTAAAAGACCGGATTATCTTTGGATTGTTCCGTTACTTTGGCGAAATCGAAGTCCAACGGCTCCGAGTTCTTGCGGTAAAGCATCATGAAGCGGACCGAATCACGCCCCACTTCTTCGACGACATCGCGCAATGTGACAAAATCGCCCGACCGCTTCGACATCTTCACCGGCTCGCCGTCACGGTAGAGCTTGACGAGCTGGCAAAGCAGCACCGTCAGCTTCGCCTTACCATCGGAAACGCCGCGCGCAACCGCCTCGAGACGCTTGACGTAACCGCCATGGTCGGCGCCAAGCACATAGATCATCTCGTCGAAGCCGCGGTCGAACTTGTTCTTGAAGTAGGCGAGGTCGGCGGCGAAATAGGTATAGGAACCGTCCGACTTGATCAGCGCACGATCGATATCGTCACCGACCTCGGTCGAGCGGAAGAGCGTCTGTTCGCGGTCTTCCCAGTCTTCGGGAAGCTGGCCCTTCGGTGGTGGCAGCGTGCCCTTATAAACGTAGCCCTTGAAGGTCAGGTCGTTGATCGCCGTGCGAATGGCAGCCGCGCCATTGGCATGCAGCGTGCGCTCGGAGAAGAAGATATCATGATGGACGTTGAGAGCGGCCAGATCCTCGCGGATCATCACCATCATCATCTCGATGGCGCGATCCTTGACGATCGGCATCCACTGCTCTTCCGGCATGTTGTGCAGGCGCACGCCATATTCGGCAGCAAGCGATTCTCCGACCGGGACCAGATAGTCGCCGGGATAGAGACCAGACGGAATCTCGCCGATCTTCTCGCCGAGCGCCTCGCGGTAACGCAGGAAGACGGAACGAGCGAGCACGTCGATCTGCGAGCCGGCATCGTTGATGTAATATTCCTTGACGACATCGTAGCCGGCAAAGGCAAGCAGGTTTGCCAGCGCATCACCGACGACGGCACCGCGGCAATGGCCGACATGCATCGGGCCCGTCGGGTTGGCCGAGACGTATTCGACGTTGACCTTCTTGCCCTCACCCAGTCCCGAGCGGCCGTAGCCGGTGCCTGACTGGATCATCGCGCTCAGCAGGCGCTGCCAGTAGCCTACGGAGAGCCTGATATTGATGAAGCCCGGGCCGGCGACCGAAACCTCGGCGACATCGGTGTCTTCCTGCAGCTTGGCGATGATGATTTCGGCCAGTGCACGCGGATTGGTGCCAAGCGGCTTGGCAAGCACCATGGCGGCGTTGGTCGCCACATCGCCGTGGCTCGCATCACGCGGCGGCTCTACGGCAATGCGGCCGAAATCGAGCTCGGATCGCTTTTCCTTGACCAGATCGAGCTGTTCAAGGGCGTTTTTAATCCTGGCTTCAAAATCGGTAAAAAGGTTCATTGCACTTTTCCATGCACGGGCTGTGCCAACAGGTTTGCCGGCGGCTGCCGGGCGCCCGCTGCCTATCGCAAATCCGGAGTGTGGTCAAACAATCGCCTGTGGGCACTGATGGCATAAGTGTCCGTCATGCCGGCCAGATAATCGCCGACATGCCGCGCTTTCGGCGCATCGGAAAGGCCGGCGATATGGTCGACCCAATAATGGCTCTGCATCTCCTTGGGATTGGCCATGTAGGCGCCGAAGAGATCCTTGACGATCTGGGCGGCACCAGCGCGGATGCGCATTATATCGGCATTCCGGTAGATGCGCTTGAAGAGCATCGCCTTGATCTGCCTGTCAGTCTCGGCCATTTCATCCGAAAAGGTTGCAATCACATGATCGGCCTTGCGGATATCATCGGCACTCTGTGGGTTCAGCTCTGCCAGGCGCTTCTGCGCCACACCGATGACATCCTCGACCATGCGCGTGATCTGCCGGCGCATGATTTCATGGGTGAAGCGGCTCGGCTCCAGATGCGGGTAGCGCTCCCTTACCTCGGCCATTAGCCCGGCAAGAAACGGAATTTCCTCCAGCATCTCGAAATTCAGGTAGCCCGAGCGCAGGCCGTCATCGATGTCATGGGTATTGTAGGCGATATCATCGGCAATCGCTGCTGCCTGGGCTTCGAGGCTTGCATAGCTCGCAAGCTCCAGATCGTGCAACTCGCAATAGTCAAGAATCGGCTGCGGCACCGGTCCACGCGTGCCGACGCCATCGGCCGTCAGCAGCGGACCATTGTGCTTGACGAGGCCTTCGAGGCTTTCCCAGGTCAGGTTGATGCCGTCGAATTCGGCATAACGCCGTTCGAGTTTAGTGACGATGCGCAAGGATTGGGCATTGTGGTCGAAGCCGCCATAGGGCAGCAGTTCTTCATGCAGCGCATCCTCGCCGGTATGGCCGAAGGGCGTATGGCCGAAATCGTGGACGAGCGCCACACCCTCGGCCAAGTCCTCGTCAGCCTTCAGGGCGCGGGCAAGCGCGCGGGCGATCTGTGCTACCTCTATCGTGTGCGTCAGGCGGGTGCGGTAATGGTCGCCGTCCTGGGCGATGAAAACCTGTGTCTTATGCTTCAGCCGGCGAAAGGCGGTCGTATGGATGATGCGATCGCGGTCTCGCTGGAAATCGGAACGCGTCGGGCTGCCGCTCTCGTGATAGAGACGCCCGCGCGAATTCCATGGATCTGCCGCATAGACCGCCCGTTCGCCATAACCGAAACCCAATGCATGCCTGTCGAAGCTCATTCTTCACCGTCACTAACGCGTTGCAGCCTTGCCCATTGACGCCGCTATCCGCTCTTCATACCTATAGCTTATAGAAACGGCAAAGAGGCGCTTTGTCGACCGCTTCGCCAGATCCTGTCCTTTACGGGAGGATCATGATAAGTTTCTTTGATATCATGCGTTTGAACTTCAAACGTCCAAATGAGATTCTCTCCGGATCTTGACCCCGGCAGGAGGAAAAATGACTGAAGTGAATGTAACCCTTTCCGATGCCGCGGCAAAGCGTATTGCCGCTATCGTCGGCAGCGATCCCGGCAAGAGCGCGCTGCGCGTCTCCGTCGAAGGCGGCGGCTGTTCCGGCTTTTCCTACAAATTCGATCTTGTGGATGGCGCAGCCGACGACGATATCGTCGTCGAGAAGAATGATGCCAAGGTGCTGATCGACAGTCTCTCGCTGGTCTACATGGCGGGTTCCGAGATCGATTTCGTCGACAACCTGCTCGGCCAGTCCTTCCAGATCAAGAATCCGAATGCGGTGGCAAGCTGCGGCTGCGGCACCAGCTTCGCGATCTGATCCAAGAACTACTTTCCATTGATAACCGGCCGAAGATTTTCTTCCGGCCGGTTTCTTGTCTTGTCCGCCGACGCCGGAGCACGATAAAAGAGCGTTCAGCACAGAGAGCAGGATGAAGCCATGAAGATCGCGACTTGGAACATCAATGGCGTCAAGGCGCGTATCGACAACCTCACGCAATGGCTGAAGGATTCCAGTCCTGATATCGTCTGCCTGCAGGAAATCAAAACGGTCGACGAAGGCTTCCCGCGGCTCGAAATCGAAGCGCTCGGCTATCATGTGGAAACGCATGGGCAGAAGGGCTTCAACGGCGTTGCCATTCTCTCCAAGAGCTCGCCATCCGAAGTCAACCGCGGCCTGCCGGGCGATCCGCTCGATGAGCAGGCGCGATTCCTTGAAGCTGTCTTCTCCCTGCCCGGCAACAAGGTGGCGCGCGTCTGCTGCCTCTACCTGCCGAACGGCAATCCGCCGGAAACGGAAAAATATCCCTACAAGCTCGCCTGGATGGAACGCCTGCGGAAGTTCGCGGCCGAGCGTCTCGACTACGAGGAAATTTTTATCCTCGCCGGCGACTACAATGTCATACCCGAGCCGCATGACTGCTTCGACCCGAAGGTCTGGGAAAGCGATGCACTCTTCCTGCCGCAGACGCGCCAATCCTTCCGCCGGCTGGAAAATCTCGGTCTCGTCGATGCGGTGCGTTCGGCAACCGATGCGACGGCACTCTATTCCTTCTGGGATTATCAGGCCGGTGCCTGGCCGAAGAACAACGGCATTCGAATCGACCATTTGATGCTGTCGCCGGAAGCAGCCGACTGCATGACGTCAGCGGCGATCGAAAAGCATGTGCGTGCCTGGGAGAAGCCGTCGGACCACGTGCCCGTCGTCGCTTACTTTGATTTCGCTGCCTGAGATTTAAAGCTCTGAAACTTAGTCGTCCGAGCCGCTCGCAATCGTGTGCGACAGGGACACGGCCGTGCGCCGATCGGCTTCGCTGGCGATCGAGAAGGCATCTTCCTGAAGCGATTGCATCCAGTTGCAATCCTTCGGCTTACAGCGGTCGAGAGCTGCCGTCATCAGCGCGAGACCGCGAGCAGACTGGCCTTCATCGAAGAGGATGTTGCCGAAGACCGCCATAGCGCCGGGATGGCCGCTCTTGCGGGCCTGATTGAGCCATTTCTTGGCCTGATTGACGTTGGCGCTGCCGCCCTCGCCAGCCAGCATCATCTGCGCAAGCTGGAACTGCGCCTCGGGAACGCCGAAGGTGGAGGCAACCTGGAAATAGAGCTGGCGGGCCTGATTGAGATCGATCTTCACCGGGCTGCCGGAAATGCCGTGCTTGTAGTAGTTGGCAAGCGACAGCAGTGCGTTGATGAAGAAGCCGGTATCCTCCGAGCCAGGCTCGACGCCCTGCTGCGCAATCTCGCTGTATATCTTGAAGGCTTCGAAATCGTCCTGCGCGACACCATCGCCGTCAGCATACATATTGGCGAGCGCCCAGCGCGAACCGGTGTGGCCCTTTTCGGCGGCGTATTTATAGGCCTCGACCGCCTCTTCCTTCTGACCGTTCTTGTAAGCTTTGAAACCGAATTTGAAGAGATCGAAGGGGCCTGATTCCTTGGTCACGCCCGTCTTGATGTCGAATGCCAGGACCGGACAGGCTAAGGCCAGCGAAACGGCCATCGACATGCTGAGCAGCATGAATTTGAACAATCTGAACTCGGACGTTACCATCTCTACCGGTTTCTTTCGTTCATCACAGACGCCTGGCGGCGGCTTTTTTCGCCGTTCTGCCCGCGTGGATGCATTCCTTCCAGGCGAGCGATCCCGCGGCGGGCTCCAAGGCCCCTTTACCCGCGTCGCTTCCAGCCCCATGCCCCTCTTTCAAAACCAGCACATCCTTGTGAACCATCCGGCTTCCGGCACGGCTCGCATGTGATGCCTGCGGTACTCCTTTCGCGACCCAGGTCCCCACCCGTCCGCCTTTATCGTCTTCGTAAACAGCAAATGTGACCAAACCGGTATCGCACCCTTCCGTGTAGAACGAAGCTTCATGCCGGGAGACTGAAAATGATTGAAACGAGTAAATCTGCAACACTACCGAAGGGGCGGATTTCCGGCCGGAAATGCCTTTGGCGAAAAGCAAAACGGCTGCTGCCGCTGGCCTCTCGTCCCTGCTGTCGCAATGTCTGGCGTTACCGGAAAAAATTCGACCCATGCTACTGCTTACGCACACCCTACGCTTGTCATCTCCTCGCCCGCTAATAGCGCTGCGCCCTCTTTGTGGCGGGAAATGGACAAATTCGCCCCGCCGACACCATACGCGAACCGTCGTAAAAAAGTGTTGCTGAATCGTCACAAAACGAGACGAGAAGATGGAATGATTAAGAGCGGCAAACAAAGAAGAGCCCGGCACTGCCGGGCTCCTCAATTCTTCAAATCAGGGAATTAAAACTTGACCTTTAGGCTGGTCGATAGCGCAGCAACCAGATCGTTGCCAAAGGAATAGGAGACATCATCTCCAAACGTGACGCCATTTTGTGTCACGACGCCAGACGAGCCACTCGTCAGCACACCGACGGCACCGGCGACGCGCCATTCGATGTGCTCGGTCGGCGTGAAGGCTGCACCGACACCGAGTGTCCAGCTATCGGTCTGAGCGCCATAGCCCTGGCTGGTGCCACGATCCCAGGTCAGGCTGACGGCGCCTGCCCATTGGTCATTGAACTTGTGGCCGACGCCACCGGTGATGGTCCAGCCGTCGCGATAGAGAAGGTCGAGTGAGGTCAGTTCCGTCTTACCGCCAGAGGTGCAGGCGATCACGCCCTTTGTCGATGTCGGGCAGAAAGGCACGGACTGCAGCACACTCCAGTTCGTCCATTTGACCGAACCGAAAGCGAGCCAATCCGGAGCGATACCGCTCTGCAACTTCAGTTCGAGTGAATCCGGCGCTTCGGCGGAACCGAAGACGGGCGTCACCCTTCCATAGGGAGCGGCATTCAGCGGCGCAACGGGTCCAGTAACCTGAGTGAGATCCACCGTACCCGTGAGGTTGTCGTACTTTACGCGGCTGTTATAGACGAGGCTCGCGCGCATCGCATATTCTGGGATCTCGTAAGCGAGACCGGCGCGCCAGCCCCAGCCATTGTCTTCGAGATCGAGGCGACCAATGCCGTTGCCCGTGCCGAAGGCGATCGGCGCCGTCGAAACCAGGCGCTCCTTGAAGCCTTCGACTTCCTGATAGAAGGCGCCACCGATGAAGCGAAGCTGTCCCGGACCGACATCGAAGCGATAGGAGCAGGTGCCACCATAGTTACGGGTTTTGATCTCCGTCTCGATATTGTTGTTGGCGCCAGCCCAGTTCAAGCCGGGATCGGAATGGCCTCCGAAGGGCTCCGAATAGTCGACAAGGCAATCGACCGCATCGGCAAAGCCAGCCTTGAACCCAAAATAAGGGATCGTATAGTTCGTGGTCTCGTCAGCAGTGCTCGAACGGTTGTTCAGATTGCCGCCACCGGTCAATGGCGAGGGATTCGTGTCACGAGCGTCCTTAAGCTTGCGCTGCGGTGACACGTAAAGGATGCCTGACTGGAACGAAAAAGGCGACGTATCAAACAACTGATCGATATTATAGCCGCCGCGCTCCAGACCACCCGCAAAGGACGGTGAAGCGAGCGCCGAAAGAATAACGAGCGATGTTACGCCCCTGGAAAACATACGCGCTGCCATTGTGTCTCCCCCACTCAAGCAATTGATGTAATCACACTGTGCTAGTGAACTTAACAAATCGCAACGAGGCGCTCCGCTGCGACGCGAAGTTGCGTTATGACTAATTTACGTAACTAATTGACGGGCACGTCAAAAAATCGGATGGATAAAATTCTATTCTTCCATCTGTGGATTTTTAGGGCTTAGTTAGATTCTTTTTCCATCAAGAGTCGAAGCTGTATCAAACAGACAACAGTGTCAGTTTTCGCGCGCAACATGCCCCAAATGAGTGATATCCACAGGGGTAGCGGCCCTAACAGGCCTAATTTAATAGAATCATCATACTTTTGAACGCAAAAGGCGCGCTCCAAGGGAACGCGCCTTCAGGAATAATATACTCGTTACCCGCGATTATCCTGCTTCGCTAACTCGCGCTAGAGCAGTCCTCAGGCTTTCGATCTGGCTCGTCAGTTCTGCATGACGCTCGCGCTCGGCCTCCACCACTTCCGGGTTGGCATTGGCGACAAACTTCTCATTCGACAGCTTGCCGTCGATGCGGGCGATCTCGCCCTCGGCCTTCGCAATCGCCTTTTCGAGGCGGCTCTTTTCCGCTGCGAGATCAATCAGATTGCCAAGCGGCAAGCAGGCGGTCGCTTCTGCAACGATGATCTGAGCAGCACCCTTCGGTGCAGATTCCGCTAGCGAAATACCCTCGACCCGCGCCAAGCGCTTGATCGCCGCGTCATGGCGGAACAGCCGTTCACGCGTCAGGCTGTTGGCGCCAACGACAACGAGCGGCGCGGTGGCCGATGGCGGCACGTTCATTTCCGAACGTACAGAGCGGATCCCGGACACGAGGTCGATTAGCCAGTTGATCTCATCGGCCGCAGCATTGTCGGCATAAGACGGCGACGGCCATTCGGCGTGGCAGAGCAAGCCGTCACGTTCCTGGCCCTCACCCGCCGTGTGCGCCCACAGCTCTTCGGTCATGAAGGGCATGAAGGGATGCAGCAGCTTGTAAATCTCTTCGAGAACATAGGCGCTGCAGGCTTGAGCTTCGGCCTTCGCGCCCTCGTCTTCACCGCCGAAGACCGGCTTCAGAAGTTCGAGATACCAGTCGCAGAACTGGTTCCAGACGAAACGATAGAGCGCCCCGGCGGCATCGTTGAAGCGGTAGGCCTCAAGAGCTTCCGTAACGTCACGTTCCGTTCGGGCAAGCTCCGTCAGGATCCAGCGGTTGATGGTGAGTTCGGCTGCTTCCGGCACGAAATGCGGATCACTCTTAACGCCGTTCATCTCGGCAAAGCGCGTGGCGTTCCAGAGCTTGGTGCCGAAATTGCGGTAGCCGGCGATGCGAGCCGGATCGAGCTTCACGTCGCGGCCTTGGGCTGCCATGATCGCCAGGGTAAAGCGCAGCGCATCGGCACCGTATTCGTCGATCAGTTCGAGCGGGTCGATGACGTTGCCCTTGGACTTCGACATCTTCTGCCCGTTCTTGTCGCGCACCAGAGCGTGAATATAGACGGTATGGAACGGCTCGACCGGGTTATCGTCCTCATCCTTCATGAAATGCAGGCCCATCTGCATCATGCGAACAACCCAGAACGGGATGATATCGAAACCGGTGACAAGAACGCTGGTCGGATAATATCGCTCCAGTTCGGGCGTCTTGTCCGGCCAGCCAAGTGTCGAGAACGGCCAGAGGGCCGAGGAGAACCAGGTGTCGAGCACGTCTTCGTCACGTACCAGAATCTCGCCCGGCCTGAAGTTCTCAAGCAGGTCCTCGACATAGGCCTTCATCGGTCCTTCATGCGACAGGTAGTGCTGGATGGCGGCCTGCAGTGCCTCCTCTTCGGTCTTCTCTACGAAAACCTGACCATCCGGGCCATACCAGGCCGGAATCTGGTGCCCCCACCAGAGCTGGCGGGAGATGCACCACGGCTGGATATTCTCCATCCATTGGAAATAAGTATTTTCCCAGTTCTTCGGGACGAACTTTGTCCGGCCCTCGCGAACAGAGGCAATGGCAGGCTTGGCAAGGGTCTTGTTGTCGACCCACCATTGCTCGGTCAGACGCGGCTCGATCGGCACGCCACCACGATCGCCATGCGGAACCATATGCTTATGCGGCTCGATCTTGTCGAGCAGGCCGGCTTCCTCGAAAATCTCGACAATGATCTTTCGTGCAGCGAAACGATCCTGGCCTTCCAGCCGGTCCCAGGCGCCATGCAAGGCGGCTGGGTGATCGAGACCTTCCAGGAAATCCTCATTGTCCTTGATGGTAATCGTGGCGTCGACATTCATGATGTTGATGACACGCAGCCCGGTGCGCCTGCCGACGTCGAAGTCGTTGAAGTCATGCGCCGGCGTAACCTTGACCGCGCCGCTGCCGGCGGTCGGATCGGCATAGCTGTCAGCAACGATCGGAATGCGGCGGCCAACGATCGGCAGAATGACATGCTTGCCGACGATCGACTTGTAACGCTCGTCCTTGGGATTAACCGCAACGCCGGTATCGCCAAGCATCGTCTCCGGCCGCGTCGTCGCAACCACGAGGTAGTCGCGCGTTTCGAATTCGGTGGGCTTGCCCTCCTCATCAAAAGCGATTGGATACTGGTAGGTGACGCCGTCTTCCAGCGGATAGCGCAGATGCCAGAGATTGCCTTTGAGCTCGATCTGCTCGACTTCCATGTCGGAAATCGCTGTCAGCAACTTCGGATCCCAGTTGACGAGGCGCTTATCCTTGTAAATCAGGCCTTCCTTGTAGAGCGTGACGAAGACTTCGAGAACTGCCTGCGACAGGCCCTCGTCCATGGTGAAGCGCTCACGCGACCAGTCACAGGAAGCGCCGAGACGCTTCAGCTGGTTGAAGATCAGGCCGCCCGATTCACCCTTCCACTCCCAAACCTTCTCGATGAAGGCATCGCGGCCCATCTCGCGGCGGCCGGGAAGCTGCTGTTCCATCAGCTTGCGCTCGACAACCATCTGCGTGGCGATGCCGGCATGGTCCATGCCTGGCTGCCAAAGCACATCCTTGCCGCGCATGCGCTCGAACCGCACCATGACGTCCTGCAGCGTGTTGTTCAGCGCATGACCCATGTGCAGCGAACCGGTCACGTTCGGCGGCGGAATGACGATGGTGAAGCTGTCGGCGCCCGGCTTGGCATTGGCGCCAGCGCGGAAGGCATCGGCCTCATCCCATTTCGCAGCGATTTTCGGTTCGACGGCGGCGGAATCGTAGGTCTTTTCGAGCATTTTCTGACCAATTCGAGGTTCGAGGATGGGCGTTTTGTAAATAGGATGGTTACGGCCAAGTCAATAAAAAAGCCGCCCCGGAGACCGGAGCGGCTCTTGTCTGGAAAAAGCGTTTCCGATCAGCGGCGCGGGCCGCGCGCCACGCGTTCGATCTCTTCGCGCACAAGGCGTTCGACGAGCGTCGGCAGATTATCATCAAGCCATTCGCGCAGCATCGGCCGCAGCATGTCTTCGGCAATCTCATCCAGCGAGCGGCGCTCGGCTGCGCCATCGATGGCAGCGGCGAGTTCTTCGAAGGAACGGGCAACCTGCAGGCCAGTATTCTGGGACAGAAGTGACGGCTGAACTTCTTCCGCTACGCGCAAAGGCGTAACTTCGGCAGGCTGGAAGGCCACCGGCTCGACGCGCTGTTCGACGACGGGAAGCATGGGTGCCTCCTCGACGAGCGCGGGCTGCGGAACCTCGGGCAGGCGCTGCTCGGCAAAGACCGGCGCAGGCTCGGGCGCATAGTGGGGGACGGGGGCAACGCGGGGAGCCAGAGCCGGCTCGACTGGGCGGGGAGCGGCGGCGTGTGGCGTTTCATAAGCTGACTGCGGCTCGAATTGCGGCTGCGGTTCGCGGAATACCTGTGGCATATCACGGAGAGCCTGACCAGCCTGAACGGCGCTACGCTCTGAAGCAGCCCGGACGCGGGCTGCGACATCGGCAAGCGACATGGCGCGGGCGGGCATTTCCGGCTCAGGCGCAATGCCGGCAGAATTTGCAGCGACGAAACGTGGATCGGGACGCAGCGCAGACGGCTCCGGGAACTCGACGCCGGCATAGGTGTCGTCAACCGTCAGATGGATTTCGGAGTCGTTGTCCTCTTCCGCACCGTAAACGGGAGGAAGCGAGGCGGAAATCGCCTTTCCGGCGCCTGGCTCATTGCTTTCGATGATCTGGCGAATGGAGGCCAGGATCTCTTCCATGGACGGTTCACGCACTACACCTGGCTGAGCCATATCTATCCCCGTTGTCCCTTAAACAATGACCGGATGGCGTGGAGCATGCACCCGAATCACCCTGACCTTAGAATACCCCAAAGGGGAAAAAAATCAGCGCGAATCAAACAAATGCAGCCATGCACAGTTTTGTTACCCAAGTGTAAGCGAAGTCTGTGAGGGCTTTTAAGACAGCCGAAACGAAAACGGGCGCCCACGGCGCCCGCTCAAAAAAATCGGCGGTAGAAACGCCTTAGAATACGAATTCACGAGCCTTGGCGAAACCGGGCAACGGCTTGACCGAAGCATTGAAGAAGACGTTTTCGGAAACAGCCCCGCGCTCGCTGACGAAGACCTTCGCGCGGGCAGCATTGCCATAACCCTGCACGACAACGAGACGGCCGCCATCCTGCAACTGGCCGAGAAGTGCCGCAGGAACCTCTTCAACCGAACCGTTGATGAAGATCAGATCATAGGGAGCGCCGGCGGCATTGCCCTTCTCAAGCGGGCCAGTCGCCACCTGCACATTTGCATAACCGGCGAGATTTGCCTTTGCTTCAGCCGCAAGGGCCTCGTCCGATTCGAGCGCCACGACGGAGCCCGCGATCAACGACAGCAGCGCGGAGGCGTACCCCGTGCCGGCGCCGACTTCGAGAACGGCATCATCCTTGGTGATGGCGGCGAGCTGCAGTAGCTTGGCGAGCGGCGACGCCTCCATGAGGAAACGGCCCGGATTGCCGGCAGTTGCCGGAGCAATTTCGATATCATTGTCGATATAAGCCAGCACCTTCGCCTTCTCCGGCACGAATGCTTCGCGCGGGACGGTGAGGAAGGCCGTCAGCACCGAATGCGAGGTAACGTCCGTGGTGCGGACCTGGTTGTCGACCATCTTTACGCGTGCTGCTTCGAAATCCATCATATCCTCTCGCCGATGAAAGCGGTTCTGTCTTCCGTCTCTTAATCTCCGGCACGGATGCTTTCAAGGCTTGCCGGAGACCCGTTTGAAGAATCCCGGAAACCCCTTCCCGCATGCAACAGCTGAAAAACGATAGCTGCAACTTCTGCGTGGAGTAAATTGCGATTTCATGATACTGTTCTAACCGGAGGAAATGAGGAGGAGCAGGCCATGTCTGCCATTCTGGAATATTTTACGCTGTTCGACTTTTTCATCGGCGCGGCGCTCGTCGGCATATTCTGCTGCGGGCTCCTGGACCGCGAGATGAACTGAACAGATCGTACTCTCTCAGTAAAAGTTTCCTGGCCGCTTGCTCGGCGCGCCGGAGAAATAGATTTCGGCGTCCAGTCGGATCAAGCCGGCACAGTCGATTGCGCCATTAACTCTATATCAACCATATTGTTGCGCCAACCGCGGCTTTCGCTAGTTTGGCCGCATGCAAACATTCGCCATTCAATCGCCAGATATCGAAGCGCTTCACTACAATCCGGAAGCGCGGCTGCTGCTTGTGAAGTTCAAAAGCGGCGCCATCTGCAATTTCACACGTATCTCGGCGCAGGCTTTGCAGCGACTGCTCGGCCCAGATGTGCAGATAGAGAACCCAACGGCAGAGGATGACGCCGACTATCTGGCGAGCCTGCGCAGCGGCGGATTGCGGGCGCTTTATTCCCTCACCGGCATCAAGCCAGCCCAATTCGATTTCGCCCAGGTTCCTGGCATCTGGTGATGCGAGACTGCCGGATCGATGCCGCGCCTCATGTATGAAGCGGATCGGATTTCTATGTCGGTGGAAATTTTGGAGGCCTCGCCCGGAATTGAACCGGGGTACAAGGATTTGCAGTCCTCTGCGTCACCACTCCGCCACGAGGCCTCACAGGCTGTCATGTTAGCCGTGGCGAGCGTTTAGAATGATCGTAAGGAAATCGCAAGAGGGCTTTCCAAAAACATTTCCTGCAATTTCAAACTCCGGCCACATCCGGCGCCTACACAACAAGGACCGATCCAGTCTCGAAGGGCGCCGCGACAGCCGCACGCATAGCTGATGATAAAAGGCCCATTCTGCTGGAAATTCGCGCTCGGTTGAACAACAATTAGGCTAACAGCTGCTCAGACAGACCTCCAGGCTATCCGAATTGCACAATAGGCATATCCCAACGAGTTTAGCCTATCACTTATATTCATCCAGGAGGCGTGATCTGTGATCGCAACAACCCCTTCACTTTCTTTATATTAGGAACTTCGAAAAATATCCTCAAGCATTAGTAACGAATTCTTAACTTGACTTTCAGAATCGTCATTCCATGCTGCCTGTGGGAGAGACAGGAGCAGAGATGAATTGGGTGCCGTTGAATTCCAAACAGATCCGCGCCGTATCCTACGATCCAGAAACCCAGGTTCTTCATGCCAAATTCGCCGGTCGCCGCCCAGTCCGGCATATCGGGGTGCCATCGCATATCTATGACAATCTCGTCGAAACCAGCGATCCGGAATTTTACTATAAATATTACCTCGAGCCTTCGCGTATTCAGACCGGCTGGTGGCGGAAAGCCAACCTCAGCCCCAATGCGGTAAAGCTGCTGATCATTCTCGTCGGCGCACTCGTGATCACGGCGACGGCGCTTGAGGAAAATGGCGAGCTGCCAATCCACCTGTCGGAGATCACAGAGTCGGGCACGACCTCTCCAGCCTCTGGCGAAAGGCCCGCCGTCTCTCCGCAGTGACTGAACCCACCACCGATCTGCCGGCAGGCAGTTCAATCAGCGCCCGTCGTCGACATGGCCGCTTAGGGCTTCCTTGGCGACTTCACGCAGGGCGCTTTCGGCGATGCCACCAGACCGCAATGCGTCGCCGCCATCTGCGTGCTATCGGCAGGTCGTGGGATAAAACGAGGAAGCCCAGCGGCAGCATCCAGAACCCGAGAACAGGCAAAAAGCCCAGAATGCCACCGAAAATGAGCAACGCTCCGGTCGCCATGCGTGCGATGCGCGAGCGCGGCATCGGCACCCGCAGCGAGCCGAGAACCAGCTTGCCATCCCTGTGATCGATCCCGAAACGTTTTTCTCCGGCCTTTTTCGGCCCATTTTTCCTGCTAGCCATCCACAAAAGATGGGCTCAAGCGCTGCGAATACAAGCTGATTTCATTTTTTTGAAAAAACTGCTTGGCAAATCGGGAAAGCATTTGTATTACCCCGCTCACGCCGCGGCCAAGCGGTGATCCCTGGTAGCTCAGCGGTAGAGCATTCGACTGTTAATCGACAGGTCGCCGGTTCGAATCCGGCCCGGGGAGCCAGTTTTAGAGATAAGCGCCTGTTTTCGTCGAATATTCCGAAGCAGGCGCTTTCTCGATACATTCCCCGTAGTTTTCGCCGACAAGCCAACGAGATCGTGATCGTTCTACGGCCAAGATGCTGACACCAGCAGTTCGGGCTATGACACTTGCACTCGCCTGAATTTTCGTCAAAATCCTGATCGCAATGCGCGGGCTCGCGATATCAGCGTGGCCCGTGTCCGGAAGTTTCATTCATAAATCAACATAGAATTGCAGATGGCAGCGTGGCGGCGGCAATCGGCTCGTCGATGCTGAATGGTTCAAATTTCCAGACCTGCCTTCACGACGAGGATGCGACATGGATTTCGACGCATCGCAAGGGGACAGAAAATATCCGACCAGCAAGCAGGTGGGCGGGCTTGTCGAATGTTCCGGGCTGCAGGTCGAACTCCGGCATTTCGATCCGGGCTGGCAGGTCGATCTCACCCTCGAATGCACGGAAATAGCAGTCCTGTTGTCGGGTCAGTCGAAGATCAGGTGGACCGGCGACGGTCACCGGCGGGAGGCGATCGCCCGCCCTGGCGTCGCATGGATATGTCCCGCCGGTGTCAATGAGAGCGGCGTAGAGATCGTCGGCACCATGCCCGAATCCCTTCACATCTTCCTGCCGCCATCGCTCGTCGGTGAGAGCGCGCTTTCGAACTTCGACATCGACCCGGCCAAGGTGCAGCTCGCCTATGCGGGCGGTGTCCCTGATCCGGTGGTCTTGCAGATCGGTGAGCTCTTTCGTAGCGTGCTGAATCGAAAGCTGGAAGCGACAGACCGGCTGTTTCTCGACGGGATTCAGCTGGCTCTCGCGGCGCATTTGCTCGGCACCTATTCGTCCGCCCGCTGGCGTCCGCCGACGCGGACACCCGCCATCGATCCGAAACGGCTGCGGCGCGTTCTCGATTTCATCGAGGCTCGCATCGCGGTGGAGATCTCGCTGGAAGACCTTGCTGCCGAGGCTTGCCTCAGCCCCTTTCACTTTTCCCGCGTGTTTCGCGCTGCCACCGGTTTCGCCCCGCATCGCTACGTCACCCAGCGACGGATCGAGGCGGCCAAGGAGAAGCTGCGACTCGCGCAGTCCTCGCTGGTGGAGATCGCTATTGACACCGGCTTCGGCTCGCAGGCCAATTTCACCCGCGTCTTCCGCAAGATGACCGGCTTGACGCCTGGCCAGTACCGCACGCTCTTCACCTCTTAGCAATATCCGCCGTCCTGACGCGTTCGCCGGCCCCCTTAGTGCGCCAGTCCGAGCGCAAGATCTGCAAATACTGCGGCAAGAGATGGAAATACCGCAAAGCGCCTTCCGGCCTACACCTGTCTCATCGAACGGGGAGCATTAATCCCCGAATGAAAAGGGAGACAGGGAGATGATTACCACTGACGAAGCCCGTAGGGTCATCGCCGCCGGCGAGGCGCGGGCAAGAGAAATCGGCGTTCCAGCCAATATCGCGGTCCTCGACGCAGGCGCCCACATGAAGGCGTTTGTGCGCATGGACGGAGCCCTGCTGGGCTCCATTGACATCGCCGTTAACAAGGCCCGCACGGCGGCACTGTTTTCCATGCGCACCGAAGCAATCGGTGAATTCTGCAAACCCGGCGGCACCTCGTTCGGTCTGGAGCAGACCAATGGCGGCCTCGTCGTCTTCGCCGGCGGCATTCCCCTCACCGATGGACGCAAAATTGTGATCGGCGCGGTCGGCGTGTCCGGAGGGGCCGTCGCCCAGGACCTCGAAATTGCCCAGGCTGCAGCGGCCGCCCTCGCCGCCTGAAATGCTTTTCAACCCCAAGCCCATCAAAGGACGTTATTGTGACCAAGACCATTCTCATCACCGGCGCAGGGTCCGGTTTCGGCAGAGCCGCCGGTATCGGCATGGCCAAGAACGGCCACACCATCATCGCCACCACGCAGGTTTCGTCGCAGGTCACGCCGCTGCGCGAAGAAGCTGCCGCTCTCGGCCTGAAGAACTTTCGCGTCGAGCGCCTCGATCTCACCGACCCCTATGACATCAAACAGGCGCAGGGCTGGGATTTCGACGTGCTCTGGAACAATGCGGGCATGGGTGAGGCAGGCCCGGTCTGGGAAATTCCGGTCGAGCTCGTCCGCAAGAACTATGAAGTCAATGTCTTCCTGCCGCTGATACTGACCCAGGGTGTCGTCCAGAAATGGGTGCGCGAAGGCAAGAAAGGAAAAGTGGTCTTCACTTCCTCGATGGGCGGCCTGTTCACCCCGGCCAACTGGGGCACCTACGTCTCTACCAAGCACGCCCTGGAATCGATCGCCGAAGCGCTGCAGCAGGAGCTTGGTTCTTACGGCATCAAGATCCAGACGATCAATCCGGGCGCCTACTACACCGGCTACAATGAGACGATGGCCGATAATCCGTTCCGCTGGCTCGATGACAGCAAGAACTTCACCAAGCGGGCAGATCTGCGCAACGGCTTCAACGACTTCTTCGCCACCCCTGAAGGCAAGATGGACCCGCAGGAAATGATCGACCGGATGGTCGAGGTCGTCCCCGCCGACACAGGCAAGTTTCGCAATGTGGTTCCGAAGGTCATCGAAGACATGCTGAAGGAGCATCAGCTCAAGGCCTGGGAAAACCAGATCTGATCGGCGCAGAGCCGCGCAGGCGACACCCGATCAGCGGGTGTCGCCATCAATCAATCTCCGGAGGAAGCCATGTCCATCACTGCAAGCGCAACCGCCCACAGCCCGGGATCCCTCGCGCGCCGCATCTTCAACGCAGCACTCGGCATTGCCGCTACTATCCTGACCTTGGGAGGGCTGGAAGCGCGCGCAGCACCACAGGCGCTGACCGAAACCGAACGCCGCAACAAGGCAACCGTGGAGGCCGGCTTTGACGCCTGGGTGACCGGCACCGGCAGCCCCTATGACCTCCTCGCCGACGACGCCCGCTGGACGATCGAGGGCTACTCGCTGGCATCGAAGACCTATTCGAGCCGTGAGGCGTTTCTGCGCGAGGTGATCCGCCCGTTCAATGCCCGCATGAAGGCGCCGCTGAAGCCGGTGATTCGCAACGTCTATGCCGACGGCGACACCGTGATCGTCTTTTTCGATGCCCGCGGCATCGCCCGCGACGGGAAACCTTACGTCAACACCTATGCCTGGTTCCTCGACATGCGCGACGACCGCATCGTCCGAGCTTCGGCCTTTTTCGATTCCGTCGCGTTCAACGAGTTCTGGACCCGTGTGACGCCATCCGAATAGGCCAGGACCGACCGCAGTTCCAAAGTGGCGCAGTCAGAAACGTCCAAGCAGGACTTGATCTCGCTCAAATGACCGGGGCCGAAAGCGACGTAATCTCCTTTAGAAATCAACGGAGACTACTATGCCAACCGAGACGATTATTATCGTGGCCGGCGTTGTCGCGGCGTTTGCGGTCTTCGCAGCCGGTCTTGCCTTCGCGAGTTTTACTTCCAGCAAGTAGGTGACGAAGCCGTCTGGGCCAAATACCGTTTCGCGGCAGGCACGAAGTACGCCCCGGCAACCGGGGCGGTTTTGAAACTGTCGGATAATGGATTGGGCGAAGGTTCTTAGTCCGAAACTGCCACGTCGACCCATCGTCCCGATGTCCCGCTTCCGTAGATCCAGACACCGCCATGTACGATCGGCAACATCCGGTCATGTTGCCGTTTCTAAGCATCATTTCGAGTGGCTACCTGTTCACCGGCTCTGCGAGGAACTCATCCGCTTCGTCATCCCGATCTCGGATACCCCGTTAGAAATTGTCCTGTCCTGCCGGATGATTTGCCAGGGTTAATTGAGGCGCGCGCCGTTGGAATTATAGAGATCAGTCGCGCCAATATAAGCCCGGTAACTCCCTACCAGTCGGTTTGTATGAGCTGCAATGACGCTCGACTGAGCAGCTGTGGCCTCATCGAGCGACTCGGGTTCTCAGACTGTTTTTCAAGATTGAAATTTCGGTCTCTAGATGGGCACCTTTATAGACGATCGAGGTTTCGTGCCTTGCGTATTCCCCAGATCGATGAGCACTGCACCAGTTGAAGGATCCGACAGCGAGGAGATTTTCGTCGGCCCAGACGAGCTTGCTGTGGAGCTGCTCAACAGCTTGCAGAGAAACGCCCAGCGCAGACAACAGGTCACCTGCCTCCGCAAAAGTGTCTCGATTTGCCGTGCCGCGCGTCAGGATCGGATCTGCGAAAATCTCCACGTGAATGTTACGTTCCCTAGCTCTTCGGATGGCGGGAAGAAAGCCGGACTGCTCCATCGTGGCTATATTGATCCATGGCGATACTATCGTCAGATTTCGTTTTGCGTCCGCAAGTGCCTTCAGCATGAACGCATCGTGATTGGCGGCATCCCGAAGGACTTCGATCGACGCAGAATTTGGCGACAGATCGGCACGGACCTGCGCTTCGAATGCGAGTTCATTTTGCTGACCGTCAAATAAAAAGCGAGCCAACAAAGCTCTCGGCGTCCCCTCCGCCGCGCCGGCGAAATTATCCATATCGCCAAAGACCATAAATGAATCTTTTGCCCGGGAGACAGCAACGTTCAACATACTCGGCGATAGGTCGATAAATCCGCCATCGGCATGTTTGGAATAGACTGGCGAGAAAATCACGACCTGTCGCTCAGCTCCCTGGAGAGCGTGCACGGTACCGATGGTGATTCCGTCTTCTTTTCCAACGTTGATGCCTTTTCTTCGCAAGCTCGACGGATCTCTGACACTTGGCGACCGAACGGCGTGATGATGCCGACGGTTTTCTCAATAGATTTCCCATACCGCTTTCCAAGCTCTGCCGCATTCGCGACCAACCAAGCAGCTATTGTTCGCGCTTCAAGTACGTTGAACCTGCTGCCTCCGGCCTCCTGGGCAATACCGTCCACATGAAGATAGGCCATAGGTCGCATGGCGGCGCCGACTGCTGTACCACGTTTCGGCTGAAGCGTTCCCTTGTAGCAAAGTTCGTTGCAGTATCGGATGATGTCGTCATAGCAACGCCGGTGTTCAAAGAGATAAAGGCCCCGTTCCAAGTCCTGGTATGGATGGAAGCGGGATGCCGATTGAGCCATTCGCATCGCACTGCCGGTTTTCGACCTGAGGCCAATTACATCAAATCGCCGAAGCGTCGCGAAATCATCAGTGGATGATAGTAGACCCGTGGCAACCAAATTTCCGATGTCAACCGAGGACGGAAGGGAAGTGATCGGCTCGATCTGCTGGGTATCTCCGATCACCATGGCTTTCTTCGCTAGCGCAAATGATGGTCCGGCTACTTCTGGCAATGCCTGCCCAGCTTCATCAACAATGAGGAGATCGATGTTGTTGAAAAGATAATTGGTTTGAAAATTGCCCGTGATGTTGTCACGGCAGGTCATTTTTCCGGGGAGAGTTGCAAAAGTCGATACAGCACAGGGCGTGAGCATCATGCGACGACGCCACATCGATAAGACTATGTCGCGGTCATTTTCGCCTTTCTTGTCTTTTCGAATACGTTGAAGCACAGGGAGCGTCTTCTCCATCTCAAGAAGCCAGCGCCCCTCCCAGTAGTGAGTTGCCAACAAGAACAGTGGGAAACGCAGCTTCCGATCCGCGACACGATCAAACTCGATGATATCCGGGACGACGCCCACTTTTCCGCCTAGACTCGCATACAATTCCTGCCACGCGTTCTCCTGCTTACGCAACTCCTTTAGGGCCACATCTGCTTCTGCATAACTCGCCATCGCGTCTTGCGATCTCGACGTGTTGCTACGGACAAAAGCCCTCAGGTCGGCGTCTATATGCTCTATACGTGCTCCATTAATCACAACCTCATCGACCCCGAGCTCCCGGAGGAACAAACGGGCACGCAGCGTGCGTTTTCGAGCAATGGACGGCAGAAAACTGAAGAGCGAGACGAGCAACGACTCTTGGGCAAGCCAGCCTTCCCATTTGCGCAGCATCTCATTCGTACGCGCTGTGATGGCCTCGCTTTCGATTTTTGCAGCTAGTCGCGCCTGGACCACCAATTCTGGATTTGCTCCAAGTCTTTTCTCGACCTCAGATCTGGCGCTCGACAGCCTTTGGTGAACGTCGTCTGCCTGTAAAAGACGACGATTGCCTGCTTGGATGAGCTGGCGCAGAGCATCGACGATCATCGACACTGTGGGTTGCTTCAATGCAGGAAAGGCGACGTGACCAGCAAGGATATAAGCGACGCTTGCTTTGGCAAGGTAATCACTGTTTTCGATGTCCGAAAAAAACGTCTCAGTCTGATATTTCTTCGAAGCCTCCGCTTCCTTGGTGAAAGAGGCAAGGAATACCCCAAAACTGCGAATGTCCGGTAGCCAACGTCCAGCAAAAGGTCCCTCGCCGTGGCCAAAGTCCTTTCCAAAAGCATCAATGATATTTGTAACGGCTTGATTGTTGGTCGAAGCTGCGACGATCAAGGCTGGATCACCGCCTTCAAGAGCCGACTTAATCCATGCCCCGGCTATCGCTGATAGCAACAACGTGGTCTTGCCCGTGCCGGGCGGCCCATTGACAGCCAAAATATCTCCCGCGTCGGCCCTAGCTAAGTGCGCGAGGACCTCACGCTGGTGGTCTGCAAGAGGAAAATCCGAGTTCGAATGTCCGAGGCGATCGGCCAACAGATGTGGTGCCTGAATTGTGGCCTCGAGTTTCCGAACTTCGGTCCTTGTAACGTTCGCAAGCAAGCGAGAATCCGGCTGCTTTTCGATTAAGGTGTCGATGAGAGACAAGATACGGGCTACAGCAGCGGAAGTGCCCGTCGCAACCCGTATTAAGCCAGATGGTAACATCTGGTATCCGGGATCATTTTCTGGCCAGTTGTGGGCAACATCGCCCATTAGCTTGCGGCAGTAAGCTCGATACCTCTCCCATAGTTTCGGATCTTCCGGATCTGTCTCGAACGGATGTTCCGTAAGGAAGTGATCCAGGTTTTCAACGCCACCGACTGAAAAGGCGCCAAGCAAGAGCGGATCAAGGATATCGCGGGCTATTCGCGTCGCGCCAGGAATGATCTGGCCTTTCCGCGTCAAAAGCGCTTCAGAAATGATTGGCGCAACTTCCAGCGGCAATCCGTCGCCACGCTGTACCGCATTGCTGAATCGCCGGCGCATATGCAAAGGCCGATAGCTCACGCTGATTTGCTGTAAATTCGAGGGGGTATTGGCAAAAAGAGTCTTGACGGTCTCATGGTCAAGACATCCCGTTTTCCCTTCCTCGAAACTGACGACCTTAAACTCCTCCATAGCCCTTTTTGTGAGGCATGCGTCCCCCGACGTACTGTCAGCAATGGCGGCACGCCAGTATTTCAGGACGGACAGGTTCGCTTTCATGAAATTGCCTCAGAAAATGATCTATCATTTGACGCCTCAGGCTTGACGAAAGTCGAACCAAGTGCACACATCGATTTCATCATTGCAACGATTGCGTTAATACGCGGTGTCGTGCTCGCGCAAGAATCTATAAGGCATAGATCAGAGGACACGTATAGTTACCGCTCTTGCAAGCAACTGCGCCGGAATGAAACGCAAACCGGATACGCCTGAGCAATCTGCAGGACATAAAAAAACGCCCTGGCAGATCAGGGCGTTTTTACATGTTAGCGACCAGTTCTGGGATCACGCAGACGGCTGCTTGGTCTTTCTGAGATAGGGCAGAACCGTATCGAAGGAGCCGAAGCGGGCGATGGCGTCTTCGTTGGAGACGGCAGCGGTGATGATGACGTCGTCGCCCTGGTTCCAGTTGGCCGGCGTTGCAACCTGGTGTTTGGCGGTCAGCTGGATGGAATCGATGGCGCGCAGGATCTCGTTGAAATTGCGGCCCGTCGTCATTGGGTAGGTGAGGATCAGCTTGATCTTCTTGTCCGGGCCGATGACGAAGACCGAGCGCACGGTGGCGTTGTCGGCGGGCGTGCGGCCTTCGGAGCTCTCGCCGGCACCGGCCGGCAGCATGTCATAGAGCTTGGCGACCTTGAGGTCCTTGTCGCCGATCAGCGGATATTCGACATCGAAGCCGGTTGCTGTCTTGATGTCGTTCTTCCACTTGCCGTGGCTTTCGACCGGATCGACGGAAATGCCGATGATCTTGACGCCGCGCTTCTTAAACTCGCCCTCGAGGCCGGCCATGGTGCCGAGCTCGGTCGTGCAGACAGGCGTGAAGTTCTTCGGATGCGAGAAGAGAACCGCCCAGCCATTGCCGATCCAGTCATGGAACTGAACGGGGCCCTGGGTGGTGTCGGCGGTGAAATCGGGAGCAATATCGTTAATGCGTAGGCTCATGGTCGGCCCTCCAATTGCGGATCGTTAAATCTGAGCACTCACAGGCAGTTCTGCGTGCGGATGACTATCTACAGACCTGCGCCAAGCGCGGTCAAACCAAAGCCTTCCCCGAAAGGGGCGACGGCGGAATATTTATTTCCACCTACAAAGATGGCCTGACATCGGACTACCGGCATCATGCGCGCAAAAAGGCAGCGGCGCGCGCGCAAATCGATGCTTTTCGCATGCCGCGTTATTCCCTACTCACTATCGAAGAATGACAAAGAGGGAAGCGGCGATGGCGGCACCATTCTACTGGAATGAATTGAACACTTATGATTTTGCCGCGCTTTCTGCCGACACGACCATCGCTATCCTGCCGATCGCTTCGACCGAGCAACACGGTCCGCATCTGCCCATCGCAACCGATGTGGCGATCGCCAACGGCATGTTGGCGGAACTGCGCCGGCAACGGCCCGAGGACCTCGACATCCTCGTCCTGCCGACCCAGGAAATCGGCAAGGCCAACGAGCATGTCTATGGTCCAGGTACGCTTTCCCTCGGCGCCGAGCTGCTGATCCCCGTCTGGACCGCGATCGGCGCGAAGGTGGCGGAGGCGGGTGTGCGCAAGCTCGTTATCGTCAACTCGCATGGCGGCAATGTCGATATCATGAGCATCGTCGCCCGCGAGCTGCGCGTGCGTTACCAGATGGCCGTGGTTTCCACCCAATGGGGCCGGTTCGGCAATCCTGACGGCATGATCAGCGAGCACGAGACACGTCACGGCATTCATGGCGGCGAAGTCGAGACATCGCTGATGCTGCATTTCCGACCGGAGCTGGTACGGATGGAGAAGGCTGAGAATTTCGTTTCGAAGGCCGAATGGATGCGCGAGCAATCGCAGTATATCCAGCCGCTGCCGCCACATTCGCTCGCCTGGATCGCGCATGATCTCAATCCGAACGGCGTCGTTGGCGATGCTTCGAAGGGCACGGCCGAAAAGGGCGAAGCAATTTGCCGCCATCAGGTGAAGGGCTTTATCGAGCTGCTCCATGACCTGAAGCGCTATCCGCTCTCCAACCTTTATTCGCAATAATTATGCAGTGACCGGCCGCTCCATTGGAATATGCCCCTTGGCCTGCAGTTCCTGTACGAGACCTGCAAGCTCGGCTAGCAAATACTCCACAAAGAGGCTGGTGGCGGAATCGAGCGGCGCGCGGGCGCGTGCAAAAAGCTTCATCGGCTGGTGGCGGCTGTGCGGCTCGGCAATCGGGCGGAATACCAGCTCACCCTGGCGGCATTCGGTGATGACATCGAGCGGGTTCAGCATGGAGAGCCCTGCCCCGCATTTGACCAGCTTCTTCAGCATTTCCGAGGCATTGGTCTCCAGAACCGGCTCGACAGGGATATCGAGCCTCGCCATCGCAAGGTTGATGACCTCGCGCAGGCTGGTACCCTGCTGCGCAAGTACCAGCCGTTCCTGCACGACATCGGCAAGGCTGATCGGTCCGGGTCCGATCAGGGGGTGGCCAGGCGGCAGGATGACGCCGATCGGGATATCGAAATTGCCGAGCGTGCGGATCCCGGGTGTCGCCGGTATATTGAAGCCGAGGCCGATATCCACCTCACCCGACAGAACCGGATTGACTGTCATCGTGCCTGCATCGTTGCGCAGGTGGATGAAAACGCGCGGATGCTCGGACTGGAAGCGCGCGATGATTTCCGGCAATGGTCCCGCGGCAAGACCGACCGTCGTCACCAGCCGCACCTTGCCGGCCTGCTGCATCTTCAGGCTCTTGATACGTCCTTCCAGCCGCTCGTAGTTCTTCAGAACCTCGCGGATATGCTCGATGCAGAGTTCGCCGGCCGCCGTCAGGCGCAGGCCGCGCGGCAGGCGCTCGAAGAGTGGGGCGCCCATTTCCTCCTCCAGCGCCAGGATCTGCCGGTTGATGGCGGAAGAGGCGACGTTGAGGCGCGCTGCGGCTTTCCGGATCGAGCCGGTGCGGGCGATCTCGTTGATGTAGAGAAGCTTTCTGGAGTGCAGCATCGCGACCTCGTTGCATCGTTTTTGAGCACAGCGCCCAATTTAGGCACAGACATCTAGTGAGATGCCAAAAAGGCATCACTGCGCACGAATTTTGCTGCTTTTCAAAGAGCGAAGCAATCGCTCAAATGAAGAAAATCGGGAGCCGAAAACGAGCTTCCGGGGCACCAGAAGGGGAACGCCGCCATGTCCAACAGATTGAAAACATCAGCATTTTCTGCAGTTCTTGGGCTTGGCGGCATGCTTGCTGCCAGCGTACCCGGTTATGCGCTCGACAAGGTCAGCTATGGCACCAACTGGCTGGCGCAGGCCGAACATGGCGGCTTCTATCAGGCTGTGGCCGACGGAACCTATGCCAAATACGGCCTTGACGTTTCCATCGTCCAGGGCGGGCCGAATGCCGCCAACAACGCACTGCTGATATCGGGCAAGATCGACTTCTATATGGGCGGGCCGCAGGGCGAAATCTCAGCCGTCGAGCAGGGTATTCCGCTCGTCGACGTCGCCGCGATCTTTCAGAAAGACCCGCAGATCCTGATCGCCCATCCTGACGTCGGCGTCGATAAGTTCGCGGATCTTGCGAAGCTGAAAACCCTGTTCCTCAGCAAGGATGGCTATCTCACCTATTTCGAGTGGATGAAGGCGAACTTTCAGGGCTTCAAGGATGAGCAATACAAGCCCTACAATTTCAATCCAGGCCCCTTCCTTGCCGACAAGCAATCCGCTCAGCAGGGTTACCTGACCTCGGAGCCTTACGAGATCCAGAAACAGACTGGCTGGGAGCCGAAGGTCTTCCTGCTCGCCGACAACGGCTATTCGCCCTATTCGACGATGATCACCACGACCCAGCAGATGGTCGATGCCAAGCCTGACGTCGTGCAGCGCTTCGTCGATGCCTCGATCGAGGGCTGGTACAACTATCTCTACGGCGACAACAGCAAGGGCAATGAGCTGATCAAAAAGGACAATCCGGAAATGACGGATGGCCAGATCGCTTATTCGATCGCCAAGATGAAGGAATACGGCATCATCGAATCCGGTGAGGGCCTGGAAAAGGGCATCGGCTGCATCACCGACGCTCACTACAAGAAGTTCTTCGACGAAATGGTGGCTATCAAGGTCTTCAAGCCTGAGACCGACTACACCAAGGCCTTTACGACGAAGTTCGTGTGCAAGAGCGTTGGTGTATCGCTGAAGAAATAAGCCTCCCACGGCAGGCTCGTCGCCCTCAGGCGGCGGGCCGCATCCCCTTCGATAAAAGAGCGAGAGAATGTCCCTAGCCGAAACCAAGGCGGCGCCTTCGAAGGAAATACGCAAGCGGCCACTGGTCGTCATGCAATCGGTCTCGAAGGTCTTTTCCAGCGGCACGATTGCGCTTTCAGGCATGTCGCTAACGGTCGAAAGCGGCGAGTTCATCAGCCTTCTCGGTCCCTCCGGCTGCGGCAAATCCACGGCGCTGCGCATCATCGCGGGTCTTGGCGACGTCACCTCGGGCAAGATCGACTGGCCAAGCTCGCGCATCAATTCGAAAGGCCTGCCGGAAGGCGATATCGGCTTCGTCTTCCAGGAGCCGACGCTGATGCCCTGGAAGACAGTTTTCGGCAATGTCTATCTGCCGCTGAAACTGCGCGGCGTTTCCAAGGCGGAGGCGAGCGACCGGATCATGCAAGCGCTCGCGACTGTCGGCCTGCAGGATTTCGCCGATGCCTACCCGCGGGAACTCTCCGGCGGCATGAAGATGCGTGTGTCGATCGCCCGCGCCTTGGTGACCAAACCGAAACTGCTGCTGATGGACGAGCCTTTCGCCGCTCTGGACGAGATTACCCGCCAGAAGCTCAATGATGACGTTTTGCGGTTGTGGAAAGCGACCGGCATCACGGTGATTTTCGTCACGCATTCCGTCTTTGAGTCTGCCTATCTTTCCAATCGGATCGTGGTGATGAAGGCGCGACCCGGCCGCGTCCACGCTGATATTCCGCTGACGACGAGCCGCGATCGCGACGCGCATTACCGGACTTCCGAGGAATACCGGCAGGCCTGTGAGACCGTTTCCTATTCGCTGATTGGCGCGATCAACGCGGCAAAGGAAGACTGATGAGCATCGAGACCGTCGAAAATTCCATGCCGGCGGTGTCCAATCCGCTCAATGCAAAGCGCCGGGATCTGGCGCTCCGCATTACCGTGCCTTTTTTCTCCATCATCGTGCTGATTGCGATCTGGGCGATCTATGTCAAGGTTTCGGGTGTGCCGCCCTATATACTTCCTAGCCCACTTGCGGTCGCCGGAGCGCTCGTCAGCGATTGGGGCACGCTTTCGCCGGCGCTCTGGGTTACGACCAAGATTACCTTCATGTCGCTGGCGCTCGCGCTGATCGGCGGCGTCGGTTTTGCGATCTTCCTGGTACAGTCGCGCTGGATCGAGATCGCCTTCTATCCGCTCGCCGTCATCCTGCAGGTCACGCCGATCGTGGCAATCTCGCCGCTGATCCTGATCTATGCGCCCTCGACGCAGGTGGCGTTACTGATCTGCGCTTTTCTCGTCGCTTTCTTCCCGATCCTGTCGAACATGGTACAGGGATTGAAGAGCGTCGATCACAACCTCATCAATCTCTTCGAGCTCTACGGCGCCTCGCGCTGGCAGACGCTGCTTTATCTGAAGTTGCCTGCGGCCCAGCCCTATTTCATGACCGGGCTTCGCATCGGCGGCGGCCTGGCGCTGATTGCGGCGGTCGTGGCCGAGTTTGCGGCAGGTTCGGCGGGTGCTGGCTCCGGCCTCGCCTTCCGGCTCCTCGAAGCGCAATACCGCATGAATATCCCCCGCCTCTTCGCCGCGCTCTTCATGCTGTCGATGCTCGGCGTCGCGATCTTTGCCATTACCTCCTTCATTTCATGGCTCAGCCTGCATCGCTGGCATGAGAGCAGCCTGAAGCGGGAAAATTGATGACCTATTCCTTCATGTCTCCCCCGAATGCGGGCCGCTTTGTGCTTGCCAATGCGACGCTTCCGGCTGTCGCCGTCAGCAGCTTTGCTGCTGCCTCCAATGAGGGCCTCGTCAAGGCCGACATCGTGATTGCCGACGGTCTCATCTCGGCAATCCTGCCCTCCGGAACAGCACCCGCGGAATTCGCCAAGTCCGATATGAAGGAAGGCATGGTCTGGCCGTGCTTTGCCGATATCCATACGCATCTGGACAAGGGCCATATCTGGCCGCGCAAGCCCAATCCGGACGGCACCTTCATGGGTGCACTGGAGGCCGTCGGCAGCGATCGGGAGGCAAACTGGTCGGCGGCGGATGTGCGCAAGCGTATGGAATTTTCGCTGCGCTCGGCCTATGTGCACGGCACCGGCCTGATCCGTACGCATCTGGATTCACTTGCTCCCCAGCACCGTATTTCTTTCGAGGTCTTTGCCGAGGTGCGCGAGGACTGGAAGGACAAGATTGCCCTGCAGGCGGTCGCTCTCTTCCCGCTGGACAATATGGCGGACGAAGCGTTCTTTGCCGATCTCGTCGCTGTCGTGAAGGACAAGGGCGGCCTGCTCGGCGGTGTCACCAAGATGGGACCGTCACTTGACTGGCAGCTCGATACGCTTTTGCGTGCGGCAGCGGAGAACGGTCTCGATGTTGATCTGCATGTCGACGAAACGGATGATCCGGGCGCTGAGACCTTGAAGGCTATCGCCGAAGCCGTTCTGCGCAACCGGTTCGAAGGCAAGGTGACGGCGGGTCATTGCTGCTCGCTCGCCCGGCAGGATGATGATACCGCGCAACGGACGGTGGAACTGGTTCATCGGGCGGGAATCTCGATCATCTCGCTGCCGATGTGCAACATGTACCTGCAGGACCGCTATCCTGATCGTACACCGCGCTGGCGTGGTGTGACGCTCTTCAAGGAGCTGGCAGCCGCCGGTGTTGCGACGGCCGTCGCCTCGGACAACACCCGCGATCCCTTCTATGCCTATGGCGATCTCGACCCCATCGAGGTATTCCGCGAGGCGGTGCGCATCCTGCATCTGGACCATCCGCTCGATAGCGCCGCTCGCGTCATTACCTCCTCCCCGGCCAAGATTGCTGGCAGGCCGCAGATGGGCCGCATTGCCGTCGGTAATCCTGCAGATCTCGTGCTCTTCAGCGCCCGGCGCTGGAGCGAATTCCTTTCCCGTCCCCAGTCTGACCGCGTCGTGCTTCGCCGCGGCAAGGTGATCGACCGCAGCCTGCCGGATTACCGTGAACTAGATAGCGTCGTTGGAGCCTGACATGGCCGATTATAAGAAGATCAGACAAGAACTCGAAGGTATCGCGATCGAGGACAATCCGGCGCTCGTTCGCCAGAAGAGCCGCGATTTCTACTGGTATTCGCCGATCCTGAAGGCGCAGCTCGACAATGTGACGGCCGATATCGTCGTCACACCGAAGAACGAGGCCGAAGTCATCCAGACGCTGAAGGTTGCCTTCGCCCACGGTGTGCCTGTCACCCCACGTGGCGCCGGCACGGGCAATTACGGCCAGGCCATGCCGCTTTCAGGCGGTATCGTGCTCAATCTGGCTGCCATGGACAAGATCAAGGAAATCCATCCCGGCCGCGTCATCTGCGAACCCGGCATCGTCATCGCCCAGCTCGACAAGCAGACCAAGGCACATTCCGGACAGGAATTGCGTTTCCATCCCTCGACCGCCCAGACGGCAACGGTCGGCGGCTTCATTGCCGGCGGCTCTGGCGGCGTCGGCTCGATCACCTGGGGCGGGTTGCGTGATCTTGGCAATATCCTACGCCTGCGCGTCGTGACCATGGAGGCGGAGCCGCGTGTGCTTGATCTCACCGGCTGGGACCTGCAGAAGGTCAGCCACGCCTATGGCACCAACGGCATCATCACGGAAATCGAGATGCCGCTGGCACCCGCCTATGACTGGGTGGATGTTCTGGTCGGCTATGACGACTTCATGGATGCAGTGCGCTTCTCCGATGCGCTGGCGAAGTGCAACGGCATTCTCGTGAAGGAAATAGCGCCGATCGCCGCGCCGATCCCGCATGAATATTTCACCCGTCACAAGCCCTATATTCGTCAGGGCCAGTCGATTGTCGTTCTGATGATTGCGCCGCACTCGATGGATGCCTTCCTGGCCTTTACGGCAGCGCAGAAGGGTGAAATCATGTTCCGTTCCGACAAGGTCGAGAGCATGCGCGGCATCCCGCATGCCTATGAACTTGCCTGGAACCACACGACGCTGCGTGCGCTCAAGGTCGATCCGTCCTTCACCTATCTGCAGGTGCAGTATCCGGGGCCGGATCATGTCGCCAAGGTGAAGAAGATGGTGGAGATTTTCGGCGATGAGGTGCCGGGTCATCTCGAATTCATCAAGTTCGATGGACAGATCCAGTGCTCGGGGCTGCCGCTGGTACGCTACACGACAGAGGAGCGGCTGGAAGAGATCATCAAGATCCATCAGGATCATGGCTGCCCGATCTTCAACCCGCACCGCTATACGCTCGAAGAGGGCGGCATGAAGCGCACAGACAAAGTGCAGCTCGCCTTCAAGCATGAGACCGATCCGAAGGGCCTGCTCAATCCTGGCAAGATGATCGCGTGGGAGAATCCCAATTTCGATTTCAATGCCGGCAAGAACTATCTCTTCCCCGGCCTTGCCGCCGTCATGGAGGCTTCATGAGGGTTCTTGTCCTCCACTCGCATCCGGTCGAGGAAAGCTACGGCAAGGCGCTCTACAGACAGACCCTGGAGAGCCTCGCCAAGGCCGGGCACGAGGTGGATGCGTGCGATCTCTATGCGGAAAATTTCGACCCCGTCCTGTCGAAACATGACCGGCTCGTCTATCACGACTATCCCGGCAATACCTCGCTGGTGAAACCCTATGTCGAGAGGCTGAAGCAGGCCGAGGCGCTGGTCATCTGCACACCGGTCTGGAACTTCGGTTTTCCGGCCATCCTCAAGGGCTATTTCGACCGGGTCTGGCTCCCCGGTGTTTCCTTCGAACTTGTCGACGGCAAGGTTGAATCCCGCCTACGCCATATCAAGAAGCTCGGTGCGGTGCTTACCTATGGCGCGACACCTTTCCGCGCCTTCGTCGCCGGCAATCCGCCCAAGAAGATCGTGAAGCGTGTTTTGCGGGCGCAGATCAACCCGTTCAATCCAGTCACGTTCCTCGCCCATTACGATATGAACAATTGCACCCCAGAGACGCGGGCAGCGTTTCTCGCCAAGGTGAAGAGCGCGATGGAGCGCTTCTAAAGTCGCGCAAGAATGTGGTGCGGTTTTGCGACAACCACATGCGAAAACAAGTGCCTGAAGCGCGGCAAGCAAATCAGAAGGATTGCGATACGCTTTAGGAAGCGGCCTACATGCGTGCTGCCACGCCGTTGAGTTGCGCGGTCGTGATCGCTGCGGAGCCTGCGGTCAAACCTTAGAAAACCTTCGCGGCCGTTACTTCCACCTCGACCAGAAATTCGGGCCGGGTAAAGCCGCTGACGATGATGAGCGTCGAAACCGGTTTCGGGTCGAGCGTGAAGCGGTCGCGCACTGCCATATAGGCCGGGAAATCCTCCCGCTTCGTCACGAAGCCGGAAATGCGGATGACATCGGCAAAGCTCATCTCCGCCTCGGCGAGGATCGCCTTGATCGCCTCGAAGCAGAGCTCGGCCTGAGCCGTCACATCCTCGGGGACCTTTTCATCGAGGCCGATTCCAAGTTGACCTGACGTCACCAGCAAGGACGCGCCCGGCGGCACGAGAAGGCCGTGATTGTAATTTCCGAAGGGGCGGCGGACGGATGGCGGGTTGAAAATCTTCTTCATGAAAAACCTCGCTATAGACAGAGTTTTATAGCGAGGATTTTCGGCATATTCCAAGCGCTTGCTCGCGGTTTCGTCCTCAAAAATCGAGAGACTGCTGGGCGTGCGGTGGCGGGCCGACATGCACGCCTTCGAGTTCCAGCATGTGCAGTTTGGCGCTCGAACCGCCGGGCGCCGAAAAACCGCCGATCTTGCCGCCTGCGGCCAGCACGCGATGGCAGGGAATGATGAGCGCGACAGGGTTCTTCGCCATCGCCTGGCCGACGTCGCGTGCAGCTTCCGGGCCGGCGCCGAGTTCCTTGGCGAGCGTGCCGTAGGTGGTCGTGCGACCCCAACTGACGCGGCGTGCAGCAGCATAGATATCGCGGAAGAATGCGTCCTGGCCGTCAAGGTCAACGGCGACAGTGGAGAAGTCGACTTCCTCACCTTCGAAGTAGCGCTTTACCGCAGCAACGGCGTCCAGAATCTGCGGGGTCGGCCTGCCCGGTTCGGCAGCGGGCAACCGGCGCAGCAACAAGCGTTCTGTCGACTCGGCACTCTTCGTCGGCAGCTGGAACCGCGTCACGCCGGCATCGCTCCAGGCAATGCCGCAAAAGCCGCCGGCGGTTTCGAAGATCAGATATTGATGCACTTTCTGAGCCATGGTGAAGCCCTCATATTCCGTAGGGCATCAGAATCGTACCACGAAGGCGTAAGTTCAACCCGTTTCTTGCGCATGTCTCGACAAAATGTCAGGCCGATGCGGCAGTGCTGCAAGCGTGGGTATCTGCGGTCTCTTCGCCTTCGCCTTGCCTTTTACAGCATCGAACAGCGCGTAGCCGCCGGTCCAACGGCCGAAGCCGCTGGCAATGTTGATATGGCCTGCGAGACCTATGTTGCGAACCTCGGTTTTCCAGAGGCGGGTGTAGAAGCTCAAACGGTCGAGCGACATGTATTTGTCGTCGAGGCTGCCGACGGTGAGGCCCGGAAAGGGGAGCGGGTTGGTCGGCATGGGGCCGAAGGCGAGCGAGCCTGGATGCAGCCGCTCGGTTGCAGGTAAATCGCACGGGGCGACCAGAAGCGCTCCCTTTACCCGGCGGGCCAGTGGCCGGTCGGCGAGCCTCGCGGTCAAGATACAGCCCAGGCTGTGGGCAACGATATAGGCTTCTCCCGCCTCCAGCAGCGCCTGTTCCAGTCGCTCCATCCAGCGGTCGAGACGAGCATGATTCCAGTCGTCCTGGTCGACCAGCCGGCTTTGAGGCACGTCATCAAGCCAATAGTGCTGCCAATGCCCCTCGTCGGAACCAAACAGACCCGGCACGATCAGGATTTTTGTCATTGCTATCTCCTGGCGCATGCGCAGCAAACCGCCGCGACGCATCTCAGCCAGAATTATCCATAAACTTTATGGACTAAAGAAATGAAGCTCCAAAACCCGCGAGAAAGCTGGAAAATCCATCGCGGGATCAGAAGCTGCCGCAACGACGCCTGCCGCGAATATAACAATTGATCGGGTACTGTCCCACTCATTGAGAGAGGCCGGTTCGACCGGCCTTTTTCATGCCCGCCTGATGAAACTGTTGATCCGGTTGCCTCGTACGTCCGTAACAGACAGAGAGGCAAGACAGGGAGCAGCCATTGGCACGAGAGACTGTTGCAAGACCGGTCATCGTCTGGTTCCGCAAGGACTTGCGTCTTGACGACAACAGGGCCCTGTATGCGGCATGCGCATCGGGGCGGCCCGTCATTCCGCTTTATATCCGCGAACCTCAGGAAGACGGCACAGGGCCTCTTGGCGCTGCCCAGGCATGGTGGTTGCATCATTCACTGCATGCGCTTGACGCGGCCCTCAAAAAACATGGCGGCAAGCTCATTCTGGCAAGCGGTCATGCCCGCCATGCGCTTGCCGACATCATCAGGCGGAGCGGTGCGGAAGCCGTGTTCTGGAACCGCCGTTATGATCCGCCGGGCATTGCGATCGACACCCGCCTCAAGCATGAATTCGAAAAACAGGCGATCGAGGCACGCAGCTTCGGCGGCCAGCTTCTGCATGAGCCGACCAGACTCAAAACGACAAGCGGCACTTCATACCGCGTCTATACGCCATTCTGGCGGGCGCTCGAAGAAGGCGGCGAGCCGGAGGCGCCGGTCGATGTGCCCGAGCGCTTCCGCTTCCCAAAACAGTTTCCGGCTTCCGAAGTGCTGGCCTCCTGGAAGCTCCTGCCGCTTAAGCCGAACTGGGCAAAGTCCTTCCCCGACATGTGGACGCCGGGTGAAGCGGCAGCCCAGGAAAAGCTCAGCGCCTTTGTCGAGGATGGACTTTCAGGTTATTCGGCCGATCGGGATTTCCCCGGAAAGACCGCAACCTCCCTTCTCTCTCCGCACTTGGCACTCGGCGAAATCTCGCCTGCCCGCATCTGGGACGCCACGGAGGGACTTTCGCGGCGCATTCCATCCGACGATATCGTACGCTTCCGCAAGGAACTGGCGTGGCGGGAATTCTCTTACCATCTGCTCTTCCATTTTCCGGAGCTTGCCAGGGATAACTGGAACGACAGTTTCGACGGCTTCGGTTGGCGCGAAGATGAAGACGGATTTCATGCCTGGTGCAACGGCCAGACGGGCTATCCCATCGTCGACGCCGGCATGCGCCAGCTCTGGCGCCATGGCTGGATGCACAACCGTGTGCGGATGATAACAGCCTCGTTTCTCATCAAGGACCTGCTGGTCGACTGGCGCCGCGGCGAAGCCTGGTTCCGAGACACGCTCGTCGATGCCGATCCGGCCAGTAACGCGGCCAGCTGGCAGTGGGTGGCAGGTTCAGGTGCCGATGCCTCCCCCTTTTTCCGCATCTTCAATCCAATGTTGCAGGGCGAAAAATTCGATGCCGACGGCAGCTATATCAGGCAGTTCGTGCCGGAGCTCGGAAAGCTCGAGGACAAATATATCCATCGGCCATTCGAGGCACCAGCGAGCGTGCTCGAAAACGCCGGCGTCACGCTTGGCAAAACCTACCCCAGACCCATTGTCGATCACGCCACGGCGCGCCGCCGGGCGCTGAAGGTCTATAGTGCCATAAAGGATGCAGCATGAATGCGCATGTTCCTTCGCTGCCACGCCGCCTCAAGATCGCCGTCATAGGATCGGGCATATCGGGTGCCTCGGCCGCCTGGGCGCTCAATCCTGTCCATGATGTGACACTCTACGAGAAAGATGCCCGGCCGGGCGGCCATACGGCAACGGTCGGTGTCGACTATGACGGGCTGAACATTCCGGTCGATACCGGCTTCATCGTCTACAACGAGCACAATTATCCCAATCTGACCGCGCTCTTTGCGGAGCTCGGCGTCGCCACGCATGCCAGCGACATGAGCTTTTCGCTGTCGCTGGATCAGGGCAGGTTGGAGTGGAGCGGCGGCGGGCTGTCGTCGATATTCGCGCAGAAGCGCAATCTGCTGAACCCCTCCTTCCTCTGGATGATCCGCGAGATCCTGCGCTTCAACCGGACCTGCCTGGAAGACCGGGCGGCCGGGCACCTGGCCTCGCGCTCGATCGGCGATTATCTCGACTGGCGCGGCTTCTCGCCGGGTTTCACCAACAACTATCTGGTGCCGATGGCCGCGGCGATCTGGTCGACGCCATCAGCGCGGATGCTGCAATTTCCCGCCGAGCATTTCGTCAATTTCTTCGACAATCACCGGCTTATCTATCGCCGTCAGCATCAGTGGCGCACCGTCACCGGCGGCAGCCGCAACTACCTGAAAAAGCTTCTGTCACCGCTCGGCGACAAATTGAAGCTCGGCTGCGGCGTGCGTGGCGTGATCCGCAGCGACAAGGGCGTCACCCTGATCGACGAGACCGGCGGCGAGGCCTTCTTCGACAAGGTGATTTTCGCCTGCCACAGCGATCAGACGGCGCGGCTGCTGATCGATGCGACGGATCAGGAAAAGCGATTGCTCGCTGCGATCTCCTATCAGCCCAACCGCGTTATCCTGCACCGTGACGCCAGCCTGATGCCGACGCGGCGCAAGGTATGGGCCTCCTGGAACTATCTGCGTTCGAGCCATGCCGACGGCAGGGCCGGCGTGGCCGTGACCTACTGGATGAACAGGCTGCAGGGCATAGACCCGAATTTTCCGCTCTTCGTCACGCTCAACCCGGACCGCGAACCGGAGAGCCGCAAGGTCTTTGCAGAGTTCACCTATGAGCATCCGCAGTTTTCCGCCGAAGCGATGGCAGCGCAACGGGCGATTGCCGCCATCCAGGGAAGAAACAATTGCTATTTCGCGGGCGCCTGGACCGGATACGGATTCCACGAGGATGGACTTGTTTCCGGCCTAGCGGCGGCGGAGGCGCTGGGCGGGATCACACCATGGCGGACCGCCTGGCCCTCCTCCCGTGAAACCATACTGGAAGCGGAAGCATGACGATGTCCCGCGGAAGCCCCCACGCATCGAGCTATGGCGTCAGCCTGACGCGAAACGGTCCTCCGCCGGACGCAGCGGCGGTAGTTTATGTGGGCAACGTCATGCATCAGCGCATGAAACCATTCGGCCATCGCTTCCAGTATCGTGTCTTTTCGCTCTCTATCGATCTCGATCGGTTGGAAGAAGCCAACGGACAGTCGGCGCTGTTTTCGGTCAACCGAAGCAATCTCGTCTCGTTCCATGAAGAGGACCATGCAGCAGATGGAAAGCTGCGCTCCCATGCCGATCGCCTGCTTGCGGGCGCCTGTGTCGAGCGACCGGCCAAGATCCTGCTCGTCTGTTATCCGCGGATCTTCGGCTACGTCTTCAATCCCCTTTCGGTCTACTATGCTTATGACGACAGGGATGCCTTGATTGCGCTGATCTACGAGGTGCGCAACACCTTCGGCGAACGGCATAGTTATGTCTGCCCTGTCGAGGAGAATGAAATTTTCGAAAGCGGTCTTCGCCAGACCTGCGACAAGCTCTTTTACGTCTCTCCCTTCATTGGTATCGGCATGCGCTATCATTTCCGCATGCTGCCGCCCGGCCAGGAAATCCGCTGGCGCATCCTGGAAACCGATGCGGAAGGACCGCTTCTTGCCGCAACGTTCGCCGGTCGGAAAAGGTCGCTGACTGGCCGGACACTCGGTTATCTTCTCGCAGCCATTCCCTTCCTGACCATCAAGATCATGGCCGGAATTCACTGGGAGGCTCTGAAACTCTGGCTGAAAGGCGCCATCTACGTTCGCCGGCCACCACCTCCGCCGCCTGTCAGCGTGAAGTCGGCAAGCCGGCTTGCAGAAGCTGCGGAATGAATCTAGCGTTTGCTGCAATCGCCGGAGGAGAGGCGCAAGCATTGTCCTGACCGGCCTAAAAATACGGGAGGGATGGACAGTGAGCAATATACAGGATTTGAATCAATCTGCCCGGGACGCGGTGACGCTGACGGCGGAAAATATTTCACGCATCGTCAAAGGCCTGCCCTTCAAAGCGAAGCTTGCGCTGCGCGGCCTGATGCGCATGCAGCACGGCTCCCTTGCCGTCACGCTGCCCGACGGGCGCAAGGTGTTCATCAAGGGTAAGACTGCCGGACCCGGCGCTGCGTTGACGCTTCGAAACTGGAACCTTGCCGGTCGTGCACTGACCAGCGGCACGATCGGTGTCGCCGAGACCTATATGGACGGCGACTGGGACAGCCCCGATATCACCGCCCTCCTCGAGCTTTTCCTCGTCAACGGCGAGGCCGCACACCGCTATTCTCATGGCAAGGACGGTGTCGGGCGCTTCGTCGAGCGCATTCGCCACTGGATGAATGCCAACACCAAGACGGGCTCCAAGCGCAATATCTCTGCCCATTACGATCTCGGCAACGACTTCTACAGGCAATGGCTCGATCCGAGCATGACCTATTCCTCGGCGCTCTATTCGACCGGCGCCAATGACCTGCAATCGGCACAGAACGCAAAATATCGATCGCTGGCAGAGGCGACCGGCATCAAGCCCGGCGATCATGTGCTGGAAATCGGCTGTGGCTGGGGCGGCTTTGCCGAGTTCGCGGCAAGCGAGTTGAACTGCCGAGTAACGGGGCTGACTATCAGCCGCGAGCAGCTTACCTTCGCGCAGGAGCGCATCAGCAGGGCGGGACTTGGCGACAAGGTTGATTTCCGCTTTCAGGACTATCGAGACGAGACCGGGGTCTATGACCGCATCGTCTCGATCGAGATGTTCGAGGCCGTGGGCGAGAAATACTGGCCGGCCTATTTCTCCAAGCTCAAACAATGCCTGAAGCCCGGTGGCAAGGCTGGGCTGCAGATCATCACCATTCGTCCTGAATCTTTCGAGCAATATCGCAGCAATCCGGATTTCATCCAGAAATATGTCTTCCCCGGCGGCATGCTGCCGACCCGCCACCACCTTGCCGAACTCGGCAAGAAAATGGACCTATCACTGGTCAGAGACTTTGGCTTCGGCCTCGACTATGCCCGCACACTGGCGGAATGGCGCGAGCGCTTCTGGTCCGTCTGGCACCAGCTCCGGCCGATGGGTTTCGACGACCGGTTCAAGCGGCTCTGGGAATTCTACCTGTTCTATTGCGAGGCCGGCTTTCGCGCCCGCAACATCGATGTGCGGCAGGTGGTCTTTTCGCGGCCTTGATCACTCGGCCGGATGCGGCGTCACCGACCGGTGACTGGAGTTGGCAGGTCGCTCGCCCCAACCGGTGAAGCGGTTCACCAGTGCGAAATAGAGACCGTAAGGCAAGATCCGCAGGAACTTCAGCACATAGGTGAAGCGCTTCGGGAAGGTGATCTCGAAGGCCTGCGATTTGAGGCCCGCCGCAATGCGCTCTGCCGCCGTCTCCGGCGAAACCAGTGCCGGCATGGGAAAGGCATTCTTGCGGGTTGCCGGCGTATCGACGAAGCCCGGATTGATCAGTTGGATGCGGATGCCGATCTTGTCGAGATCGAATTTCAGGCTTTCGGCCATGTTGATCAGGGCAGCCTTGGTCGCGCCGTAGGCGGCGCTGGTCGGCAATCCCGTGTAGCCCGTCACAGAGGAAACGATGGCGATCTGCCCCTGCCCTTTCGCCTTCATGTGGCGGATCGCCGGCAGCAGGCAATTGACGACGCCTGACAGGTTGACGGCAAAAGTCTTCTCGAAATCGGCTCGGTTCAGATCCTCGCCGTGGACGGGCTGATAGACGCCTGCACAGAGGATCGCCATGGCGAGCGCACCATGCTCATATTCGATCGAGGCCATGACATGTTCCATGTCTTCGGCATCGGTCACATCGCCATCGAGCACGATGATGCTGCCCGACAGTCCGGCTGCCTCAAGCTGCAATTCCACCAGTTTTTCGTGATTGCGGGCGGTGACGGCGACCCTGTATCCCTCGCCTGCGAGCTTCAGCGCCAGCGCCCGGCCTATTCCGGAACTTGCACCGGAAATCCAGACGATACCATGTTCTGGACGGGCGATGAAATTACGCATGACACTTCCTCCGGTCTGCCGATTTGAACACGAAAACAGGCCCGGAAGCTCCTCATCTCTCCCGGGACGATGGCTCTATCACAGCATTGTGGCTGCTTTCAGCCGATTAGGTCGCCGATGATCTGCCGGAAGGAGCCGGTGAGCTTGATCGGGCCGTCCGAAACGGCAAAGGCGATGCAGGGCCGATCCTTCTCGGCGACGGGGCGATGGTCGACGGTGGCATCCGCAACCGAGATATCCCCTGGCCCGAAACGGCCGCGCTCGTCGCGGAAAGCGCCATCGAGGATGAGGATCAGTTCCATACCCGCATGCGTATGGGCAGGCAGTGCGCGGCCGGGCCTTATCCACATCAGGCTGACCTCGCAGCCGTCGATATCGGTCGCATATTCCTTGAAGCCCGGAAGGCGCTTGCGCCACGGCACGTCGTCAGCTTCGAAACCGATGAGATTGCGCAAGGCGCGCGGGAAAAGAGCGCCGTGGGGACGTGCAGGGAGTTTTGGAGGGGCGGCAGGAGCCTTGGAGCCGAAGATTGCCGCAAGCTTCGCATCGCGGTCGCTGATTGGGATTGATGGCGTGCTCTCCAGAGCTTCTCCAGCCAGCCGTTCGAGGTCAACCACCAGGCCGCGATTGTCCGGCTTCATTTCAAGATGAGATTCCACGAGTGCGCGGGCCGGCACCGGAAGGGAGCCAGCAACATAATGCGCCATCAATGCATCGATCGTGTCGATATGCTCGTGAACCATGTCAGATTCGGTCACGCCTTGTTCCTGCGCCCGTGCTTGCTTTGTCGTCATCCATACGCCGAAAGTCAATCTTCGGATCACTGCTTGCCCGGGCCGAGCGAAAGGCTGGAAATAGAAGACTAATTTTATCGTGGGCTTAGAAGGCATGGAATAGGATTTCTTGCCAATGCCGCCTTGTGAAGGGAAAAGACCGTTCCTAAACTATGCGTAAACGAGGCAGATTCCATGACCTTCCACCCCTCCGTAATCGAGGCTATCGGCAATACGCCCCTCATCAAGCTCAAGGGTGTTTCCGAGGCGACCGGCTGCACCATTCTCGGCAAGGCCGAGTTTCTCAATCCCGGCCAGTCGGTGAAAGACCGAGCGGCGCTCTACATCATCCGTGATGCCGAGAAAAAGGGCCTGCTCAAGCCCGGCGGCGTCATCGTCGAAGGCACGGCCGGAAATACCGGGATTGGCCTGACGCTCGTCGCCAAGGCACTCGGCTATCGTACCGTGATCGTCATTCCGGAAACGCAGAGCCAGGAAAAGAAGGATGCGCTGCGGCTGCTCGGCGCCGAGCTCGTGGAGGTTCCGGCCGTTCCCTACAAGAACCCGAACAACTACGTGAAGGTTTCGGGTCGCCTTGCCGAGCAGCTTGCCAAGAGCGAGCCGAACGGTGCGATCTGGGCGAACCAGTTCGACAACGTCGCCAACCGTCAGGCGCATATCGAAACCACCGCGCCCGAGATCTGGAACGACATGGGCGGCAAGGTCGATGGCTTCATCTGCTCGGTCGGTTCAGGCGGCACGCTTGCCGGCGTGGCGGCAGGTCTCAAGGCCTTCAACAAGGACATCAAGATCGGCATTGCCGATCCCGAGGGTGCTGCGCTCTACGAATTCTACGCGAACGGCACGTTGAAGTCCGAGGGCTCATCGATCACCGAAGGTATCGGCCAGGGGCGCGTCACTGCCAACCTCGAAGGCTTCACGCCAGATTTCGCTTATCACGTCACCGATGCCGAGGCGCTTCCCTACCTCTTCGATCTCGTCGAGAATGAGGGCCTTTGCCTTGGCGGTTCCACAGCGATCAACATTGCCGGTGCGGTTCGCCTCGCCAGGGATCTCGGCCCCGGCCACACGGTCGTGACAATCCTCTGCGATTATGGCAACCGCTATCAGTCCAAACTCTTCAATCCGGATTTCCTTTCATCCAAGGGCCTGCCCATTCCTCAATGGATGGTCGGCTCGACGGATATCAAGATACCTTACGAACCCGCAGCGTGAGCCTCCATGCCAGTCAATGCCCTCTACCGTGACGACTTCTATCTTTCCACATGCGAAGCGGTCGTCACGGCCGTTCACGAGGATGGGGGCATTGAGCTGGACCAGACCTGCTTTTACGCGACATCGGGCGGGCAGCCGGGCGATACCGGCTTCTTCGAACGGGCTGACGGCTCCAAGATAGAGCTTGGGCAGGCGAAACATGGCGCGACCAAGGACATCGTCATTCATGTACCGCTGGAAGGCCAGGCTCGGCCTGAGATCAGCGAGAAGTTGGTGCTGCATATCGACTGGCCGCGCCGCTACAGACTGATGCGCATGCACACCGCCTGCCATCTTCTGTCGGTCGTCTGCTCCTATCCGATCACGGGGGCAGCGGTCGGCGAGGACGAAAGCCGCGTCGACTTCGACATGACCGATACGATCGACAAGGACGAGGTGACGGCCAAGCTGATGGACCTCGTCAATCAGAACCATCCGGTCTATCTTCAGTGGATTACGGATGAGGAGCTCGCCGCCAATCCCGGCATCGTCAAATCGAAGAATGTGCGTCCTCCTGTTGGCCTTGGCCGCGTCAGCCTCGTCTGCATCGGCGAGAATTCTGCTGTTGACAGTCAGCCCTGTGGCGGCACGCATGTTTCGGAAACACAGGAAGTCGGTCAGATTCATATTGCCAAGATCGAGAAGAAGGGCAAAGAGAACCGGCGCTTCCGCATTCGCTTCGGCACGCCCGGCGACGATACCTGATATTTGGGGAGATCATCATGAGCGACACCAAGAGCCGTTTCGTCGTCTCGGCCGACTGGCTGCAGGCTGAACTCGGCAAAGCCGATCTGCGCGTGCTCGACGCGTCCTTCTATCTTCCGGCGCAGAAGCGTGACGCCAACGCGGAATATGCCGCCGGCCATATTCCGGGCGCCATCCGTTTCGACCAGGACAAGATCGCCGACCATTCGACGAACCTGCCGCACACGATCCCCTCGCCCGATTATTTCGCCGCGGAGGCCGGTAAGCTCGGCATCAGCGAGAATGACCGGATCGTCGTCTATGACGGCATCGGCATGTTCGCCTCGCCGCGTGTCTGGTGGCTGTTCCGGGTGATGGGCGCAAAGAACGTTTTCGTGCTCGATGGCGGATTGGACGGCTGGAAAGCTGAAGGACGAGCGCTCGAAACCGAGGTGCCGCACTATGCTCCGGTGAGTTTCAAGACGAATTACGACGCCGGCCGTGTCGTTCATCTCGAACAGATGCGCGATATCGTTGCGAGCGCTGCCCTGCAGATCGCCGATGCACGCAGCGCCGGCCGTTTCGCCGCTGCAGAGCCCGAACCGCGTGCAGGAATGCGCTCCGGCCATATGCCAGGCGCACGCAGCCTGCCATCAGGCGTCTTCGCCAATCAGGGCCGTTTCAAATCGCTGCCGGAACTGAAGCAGACAATCGAGGATGCTGGTATCGACCTCTCCAAGCCGGTCGTCACCTCCTGCGGATCGGGCATTACCGCCGCAATCATCACGCTGGCGCTGGAATCGCTCGGCCATACTGATAACAAGCTCTATGACGGCTCCTGGAGCGAATGGGGCAGCCGCGAGGACACGCTCGTCGTCACCGGCCCGCCTGAACCGGTCAAAGCCTGACCGCCATGGGAAAGACGCCCGCCTCGCTCAAGGCCCATATTACGCGGCTTGAAATGGTCGCGCCGCCGAAGGCAAGCCTGCCTGTGCCCGTCAACATACAGACGGCAATCATGCGCGCCCCAGGTATTCCCTTGGCCTTCTATCGCTACCTCTACCGGCAGGTTGGTGCGCGCTGGCAGTGGGTCGACCGATTGAGGATGAGTGACGAGGAGCTTACGGCAGCGCTGCATGACAAGCGCAACAATATCAGCGTACTCTACGTCAACGGTGCGCCGGCCGGCTTCTTTGAATATCTCTGCGAGGACGAGGATACGATCGAGCTCTCCCATTTCGGGCTCTTCGAACATGCGCTCGGCCTCGGCATCGGCAAATGGTTCCTGCTCCAGGCGCTCTACGCGATCTGGACACTGAACCCGACAAAGGTCACGACGACCACCAACAATCTTGACCATCCACGGGCATTACAGCTCTATCAGATGTTCGGTTTCTCTCCCGTCTCCACCGGCACCGGGATCGTCAGGCCGTTGAGCGACAAGGAACTGCTGGAAATCGCCAGGAAAAGCTGATCACGTTTGCATGCCACGTGCTGTTCGAAGCAAGAATCGGGTGGCTTGGTTGAGCGTCAGCGCGGAAACTACGGCAAAGCTCACAAGGAGATTTGCCATGACCAGCATCCAGTTTTCCGCCATGCCGACAAGAGATGCAGAAGCGCTCTGGAGCGGCGGCCGCGACGCCTATGATCAATTGCCTGAGACGATGATATCCGATGGTCCAGGCCATCCCTGCCGCCACTGCCTGCGAAATATCGGCGCTGGCGAAGAACTCTTCGTCTTTGCCTACCGGCCCTTTCCGGAACTGCAGCCCTATGCCGAGACCGGCCCGATCTTCCTGCACAAGCAGCCTTGCAAGCGCTATTCCGCCGAAGAGGTTCTGCCTCCTGTCTTGACGACAAGCACTGACTTCATTGTGCGCGGCTATGGGGAGAATGACAGAATCGTCTACGGCACCGGTGCGGTCACGCCGATCGAGAAGATCCCTGCTTATGCGACGGAACTGCTTGCGCGACCCGGCATCGCCTATGTGCATGTGCGCTCCGCGCGCAACAATTGCTACCAATGCCGGATCGACAAAGTAAAAGCGCCGGCCCTTGCGGCAACCGGCGCCTTCATCTGACCTAGAGTCAGCTGGCTTACGCTACGTTCAGCACGCTTTCCGGCGCGACAGCTTCATAACCAAGCGCGTCAGCGACCGGCTTGTTGGTGATGCGGCCCCTGTGGACGTTCAAGCCGTTGCGCAGGTGCTTGTCCTCAGCGATGGCGCGCAGGCCGCGATCGGCGAGTGCGAGACCGTGGACGAGTGTCGCATTGTTCAGTGCGTGAGCAGACGTGACGGGAACGGCGCCCGGCATGTTGGCGACGCAATAATGCACGACGCCGTCGACGACATAGGTCGGCTCGGAATGGGTCGTTGCATGCGAGGTTTCGAAGCAGCCGCCCTGGTCGATCGCGACGTCGACGATGACAGAGCCCTTCTTCATGCCTGTCAGCATTTCGCGGGTCACGAGCTTCGGCGCGGCAGCGCCAGGGATCAGCACGGCACCGATGACAAGATCAGCGGAGAAAACTTCTTCTTCCAGGGCCTGAATGCTGGAATAGCGCGTATGGATACGGCCATTGAAGATATCGTCGAGCTGGCGTAGGCGCGGCAGCGACTTGTCGAGAATGCTGACATCAGCCCCGAGACCGGCTGCCATCTTGGCTGCATGCAGGCCGACGACGCCGCCGCCGATGATGGCAACTTTGGCCGGGAGAACGCCGGGCACGCCGCCGAGCAGGATGCCGAGGCCGCCATTGGCCTTCTGCAACGCGGTGGCACCGGCCTGGATCGAAAGACGACCGGCGACTTCGGACATCGGCGCCAGGAGCGGCAGGCCGCCGCGATC
>NZ_AJWE01000029.1:0-45228 GCF_000281145.1 Rhizobium sp. CF142
CTGGGGGGGAGCCGCACCGAAAGCCGGTGCGTCGAGCGCGATGATCGCTTCCAGATCGCCGCGATCGAGCCGCCGCAGGGCAAGCCCGGCCTCGATGGGCGCAATCGGCGCCGGCGCAAGCGCGGTTCCCTGGCACTGATAGACCGTGCCCTTGGGAATGAAGCCGAGTGAGACATAAAGCCGCCGGGCTTCGCGCGTGGAGTTCAGCCGGAGACAGTCGTGACCGCAATCGGTCATGATCCGCTGCATCAGCCATTTGGCCGCGCCATTGGCTTGCAGCCTGGGTGAGGTGACCAGCATTCCGAAGGTAGCGAAACTTTCGCCATGGGGAAACCACATGGCGGAGGCACCGACCCGACCAATTTCGTCCAGCGCGACATAGCCTTTGCCGATATCGAGCAGATGCTGCCAGTCGGCAGCCCGGTGCGGCCAGCCGACGGAAATCGACAGGGCCTGCAACTGGGAGATCTCAACATTCGCGACGTCGGCGAAGCGCATCTCGAAATTATCGACATTCAATGTCCGTGGCACATTGCTATCCATCATTCACCCAGCCGAGACGGCACACGCTCTTCCGGATCGTACGCCCGGATATCCCGATGGTCATCCTAACCACCATTCGGCGAAACATTTCACCGCTGAAGCGCGATGCAGCACAAGATTTGACCGTATCCCTTCCGCTTTCGGCAGCCATTTCATCTGCATCGCTCTAACCTTGATCCTTGAGATTGGTTCACCTGCTCCGCGCAAGCCCGGTTTGCGGAGGCAAGTTCACACTGTCTGGAGGCAGAAAAGATGGCGATGCGCGCCCTGGACATTCTGGAAAAGCTGGTCGGCTTTCCGTCCGTCGTCGGCACGCCGAATGGCGAGATCGTCGAATGGATCGCCGATTATCTCAAATCCTCCGGTATCCGGGCGCATGTCTTGCCGGGTCCGGAAGGCGACAGAGCGAATGTCTTTGCGACGATCGGACCGGATGACAGACCAGGTTACATCCTCTCCGGCCACATGGATGTCGTGCCTGCCGCCGAGGCGGGATGGAACAGCGATCCCTTCCGCATGCGGATCGAGGACGGCAGGATTTATGGCCGCGGCACGACCGACATGAAGGGATTTCTGGCGGGCGTTCTTGCTTCCGTGCCGACGATGGTCTCCAGGCCGCTTTCCCGTCCCATCCATCTCGCTTTCTCCTATGACGAGGAATCCGGTTGCCGCGGCGTGCCGCATCTGCTGACCCGCCTGCCCGATCTTTGCACGTCTCCCCTAGGCGCCATCATCGGCGAGCCGAGCGGAATGAAGGCAATCCTCGCGCATAAGGGCAAAGCCGCTGCCAGGTTGACGCTAAAAGGCCGTTCCGGCCACTCCTCCCGGCCGGATCTCGGCCTCAATGCGATCCATGCCATGACCGAAGTGCAGCAGGCTGCCGTTACCGCGGCCGAAACGCTGACCCGAGGCCCGTTCGAGGCGGAATTCGAACCGCCCTATTCGTCGCTCTCGATCGGCAGGATCAGCGGCGGCCAGGCCGTCAACATCATTCCCGAGCTTTGCAGCATCGAATTGGAAGCACGCGCAATCTCTTCCGCCGACCCGGAAACCCTGCTCCAGCCGGTGCGCGCCGCAGCCGAAAAGCTGGCGGCAAAGGGTTTCGACGTCGATTGGCAGATCTTGAGCAGCTATCCGGCGCTGCTTCTGCCTCCCACATCGCCGCTTGCCGGCCTCCTGCAGGATCTGACGGGATGCGCGCCGCTCGCCGCCGTCAGCTATGGAACCGAGGCCGGCCTTTACCAGCGGGCGGGCGTGGATGCGATCATCTGCGGCCCCGGCGACATTGCGCGGGCACACAAGCCGAACGAGTTCATCGAGACCGGCGAACTCACCGCCTGCCAGGCAATGATCGATGCCCTCGGCGACAGGTGCCGTGCCGAAACCTGACGCCCAGAACCGGAGCACAGAATGACATTCCTCTTCAACTCGGACACTGCCCGCGGCCAGGTCTTTCGCGACGTCTTCGCCCGCGAACTGCCGGGCCTGCCGTTTTCCATGGATGCCGCTTCGGTCGATCCGGACGCCGTCCGCTACATCATCACCTGGACGGTGCCTTCCGATCTGGCCCGCTACCGCAACCTGGAAGTGATCTTTTCGATCGGCGCCGGCGTTGATCAGTTTCAGGCAGCCAAGATCCCCGATCATATCCGGATCGTGAGGATGATCGAGGACGGCATCATCCGCATGATGCAGGAATATGTCACGCTCGGCGTGCTGGCCCTGCACCGCAACCTGCCCGTCTATATCCAGCAGAAAAAGACCGAGCTCTGGCAGTCCCTACCGCCGGTGCAGGCCAGCGACCGCCGGGTCGGCATATTGGGACTCGGCAGCCTGGCCCAGGCATCTTTTGACCGATTGAAGCCTTTCGGCTTTCCGCTTGCCGGCTGGAGCCGCTCGGCCCGCGAGATCGATGGGGTGCGCTGTTTCAGTGGTCCGGCCGGCCTGACGGCGATGCTGGCCGAAACTGATATCCTGATCTGCCTTCTTCCCCTCACCGACGAGACCCGCGGCTTCCTCAATGCCGATCTTTTCCGCCAGCTGCCGAAAGGCGCCGGCCTCGTTCAAGTGGGGCGCGGACCACAGCTGGATCACCAGGCGCTTCGGGATGCACTCGATAGCGGGCATCTGTCCGGCGCCGTCATCGACGTCACGGACCCGCAGCCTCTCCCGCCCGGTCATCCGCTCTGGCGGCATGAGCGGATCATCATCACGCCCTATACCGCCAGCGTCACCCAACCCCAGACCGCAGCCCTTACCGTCGCGGACAATATAAAGCGGCTTCGCGCCGGGCTCGATCCAGTCGGCCTCGTCGATCGCCAACGCGGCTATTGAACACTCAACCCCAAAGGAACAGCAATGTCGCTTCTCAAGACCATCGAACACGATCCGTCCTTCGCGCCGCGGGAAGACAAGCCGACAGCCGAACGGCTGATCTCCGGCAGCCCGGAATTCAAGACCTGGGCACAGGACGAGTCCCATGACGAACTCGTCCGCACCGGCGTCTGGGAGGCAACACCCGGCCTCACCCATTCGATCAAGGGAACCACCTTCGAATTCTGCCACATCATTTCGGGCGTCGTGGAAATCACGCCGACGGATGGCGAGCCGGTGATCTACAAGGCAGGCGACAGCTTCGTCATGAAGCCAGGCTTCGTCGGCACCTGGAAGACAATCGAAACGGTACGCAAGATCTACCTCGTCGTGACGCCCGAGGCTTGATCCGGCGGCTTGCCAAACAATACGTCGTATGGTGCGGCTAAAACGGATTTTTTAGCCGCGCCAATTCCCTCTACCGGATCACGCAGATGTGCCGATACGGTAGCATTCCCGTCAGATGACCGGAGATGGACCAATGAGCCTGAGTTTCGATCCCGACAGCCTTGCATTGCCGATGGGGCATTTCATCGACGGCCGGCTCCTGGCCGCCGAGGGCAGCATTCCGATGCATCGGCCCTCCGATGGCAAGGCTTATGCCGATTGTCCGATCGCCGACGCCGATCTGGTCGATCAGGCCATACAGACGGCCAAAAAGGCCCTGAAGGACAGCAATTGGGGCGGAATTCGCCCGCGCGAGCGGCTGAAGGCATTGCATCGCTGGGCGGATCTGATCGAACAGAACGCCGTGGAGATCGCAAAACTGGAGGCAGTCTCCTCGACGCGACCTGTCGGCCATCTGGTCGATGGCGACATCGGTATTTCGGCCGAACAGATCCGCTTCTTCGCGGAATTCGCCGACAAGGAAGGGAGCGCTCTCGTTCCGACCGATGACGGCAACCTCGGCATGATCATGACCGAGCCTTATGGCGTCGTCGGCGCCATCACGCCCTGGAATTTCCCGATCAACATGGCCGCCTGGAAGCTCGGCCCGGCGCTTGCGGCCGGCAATGCGGTCGTGCTGAAACCGTCCGAGATGACACCCTTCTCGACGCTTCGACTGGCGCAGCTTGCCGTAGATGCCGGCATTCCGGCCGGTCTGATCAATATCGTGCTTGGCGACGGCATGACGACCGGCAATGCGATGACCGGCCATCCGGATATCGCCAAGGTCAGCTTCACCGGTTCCACCCGCGCCGGCTCGGCGATCATGGAAAACATCGCCCGCACCGGTATCAAGCCGATGACGCTGGAGCTTGGTGGCAAGAGCCCGCAGCTCGTTTTTGCCGATGCCGATATCGACAAGGCCGCCGCGGCGGTGACCGCAAGTATCACCAGCAATGCCGGTCAGGCCTGTGTCGCCGGATCACGCCTGATCGTTGAGAAAAGCGTCGCACCCCAGTTGATCGAGGCCATCTTGAAGAAGATGGCCGGCATCGTTCCAGGCCCGACCTGGGATGCGGCGAGCCAGTATTCGCCGATCATTTCCGAGAGGCAGCGCCAGCGGATCGACGACATTATCGGCGCCTCGGTTTCCGCCGGTGCCGAATGCCTGACGGGCGGGCGCTCCATGGACGTGCCGGGATATTTCTATTCGCCGACGCTGATTGCCGGCATCGACCAGAATTCTCCTGCCGTCATCGAGGAAATCTTCGGACCCGTGCTGACGCTCCAGACCTTCGAAGACGAAGACGAGGGAATGAGCCTTGCCGACCATCCGAGTTATGGACTTGCCGCCGGCCTCTTTACCAGCAACCTGTCGCGCGCCATTCGCCTGACGCGAAGGCTGCAGGCCGGTACGATCTGGGTCAACCGCTACGGCCGCTCGCGCGACCACATCCTGCCGACCGGCGGCTACAAGCAGTCCGGCATCGGCAAGGATCTCGGACGGGAGGCTTTCCAGGCCAACCGCAAGAGCAAAAGCGTCCTGATCAGCCTTTGAGGATTTTGAAAACATGACAACACACAAGATTGCCCTCATCCCTGGCGACGGGATCGGCCACGACATGGTTTCCGCGGCATGGTCCGTGCTGGAGAAAGCCGCCGGCGCGCATGGCTTCGGCCTCGTAGGCACGAATTTTCCGTGGTCCTGCGCCTTCTACAAGGAAACCGGCGCGATGATGCCGGCAGACGGGATCGAGACGCTGCGCAGCTTCGACGCCATCCTGCTTGGCGCCGTCGGTTGGCCCGCGGAAGTGTCGGACTCGGTCTCGCTGCACGGCCTGCTCCTGCCGATCCGCAAGAGTTTTGTCCAATATGCGAATATCCGCCCGCACCGGCTGCTTTCCGGCGTCGAAGGACCGCTGAAGGCAACCGCTTTCGACATTCTCTGCATCCGCGAAAACACCGAGGGCGAATATTCCGGCGCCGGCGGCCGCATCCATCAGGGCAGCACGGACGAAGTGGCGGTCGAAACCTCGATCTTCACCCGCAAGGGCGTCGAGCGCATCCTGCGCTTCGCCTTCGAGCAGGCGCGCACACGGCGCAAGAAACTGGCCTCGGTCACCAAGTCGAACGCCCAAAAGTATTCGATGGTGTTTTGGGATGATGTGACGAAGCAGCTTTCGGCCGAATATCCCGATGTCGAGGTCACCAGCTATCACATCGACGCCATGGCGGCGCGCATGGTGATGGCGCCGGAAACGCTTGACGTGATCGTCGCCTCCAACCTGTTTGGCGATATCCTGACTGATCTCGGCGCGGCGATCCAGGGCGGCCTTGGTTTTGCAGCCTCGGCCAATATCAATCCGGAGCGCAATGCGCCGTCGATGTTCGAGCCGGTACATGGTTCGGCGCCGGATATCGCCCATCTCGGCATCGCCAACCCGATCGCCACCGTCTGGTCCGGCGCCATGATGCTCGATCATCTTGGTGAAAAGGATGCTGCCGCCGCCGTCATGAAGGCAATCGAGACCGTGACCGCCAGCGGCATCGGCACGGTTCCCGGCAAGGACAAGACGGACGCCATCACCGCAGCACTGCTCGCTGCGCTCTGAACTCGAGGAACGGATCCATGCAGAATTTGAAACTTGCCTCCCTGTTCCGCCAGCAAGGCCTGATCGGCGGCAACTGGCTTGCCGCCGGTTCCGGCAAGACGGTCGATGTTCTCGATCCCGCCAGCCAGACGGTGATCGGCACCGTGCCCGACATGGGCGGTGACGAGACCCGCGCAGCGATCGAGGCGGCCAACAGGGCCTATCCGGCATGGAAGAAGAAGACCCATGCCGAGCGCGCCGCGCTGCTCGAAACCTGGTACTGCCTGATGCACGAGCATCTGGAAGATCTCGCGCTGATCCTGACGACAGAGCAAGGCAAGCCGCTCGACGAGGCGCGCGGTGAAATCCGTTATGGCGCCTCCTTCGTCAAATGGTTCGCGGAAGAGGCGCGCCGCATCGGCGGCTCGACCATTCCCTCGCCAACGCCCGACCGCCGCATCATCGTTCTGAAGGAACCGGTCGGTGTCTGCGGCATCATCACGCCCTGGAACTTTCCGAATGCGATGATCACAAGGAAAATCGCGCCGGCGCTCGCAGCCGGGTGTACAGTGGTGGTGAAACCCTCGGAATTCACGCCCTATTCGGCGCTGGCGCTCGGCGTCCTCGCTGAGATGGCGGGCATTCCCGCCGGCGTCATCAATATCGTCACAGGCATGCCGAAGGAAATCGGCAACGAGATCATGGTCAATACGACGGTCAGAAAAATCTCGTTTACTGGTTCGACGCCGGTCGGTTCGCTGCTGATGCATGGGGCTGCCGACAGCATCAAGCGTCTGTCGCTCGAACTCGGCGGCAATGCGCCCTTCATCGTTTTCGACGATGCTGATCTCGATCTTGCGATCGAAGGCGCGATCATCTCGAAGTTCCGCAATGGCGGCCAGACCTGCGTCTGCGCCAACCGAATCCTCGTGCAGGCCGGCGTCTATGACCGGTTTGCCGAAAAGCTGACGGCGCGCGTCAATGCCATGAAGGTCGGCCCGGGCACGGAAGCCGGCGTTTCGATCGGCCCGATGATCAACGGTGCCGCGATCGCCAAGATCAACCGCCATGTCGAGGACGCGGTCGCTAAGGGCGCCAAAATCGTGACGGCGAAACCGAACCTGCCGGCAGGCAGCCAGTATACGGCTCCAGTCGTGTTGACCGGCGCCACGGCCGACATGCAGCTTGCCAGCGAAGAAACCTTCGGCCCGGTCGCCCCCCTCTTCCGCTTCGAGACGGAGGAAGAAGCGATCGCGATTGCCAACGGCACTCCGTTCGGCCTTGCCGCCTATTTCTACACGGAAAGCCTGAAGCGCGCTTGGCGTGTTGGCGAGGCACTGGAATTCGGCATGGTCGGGCTGAATACCGGTCTGATCTCGACCGAAGTCGCGCCCTTCGGCGGCGTCAAGCAATCGGGTCTTGGACGCGAAGGCTCGCAGCTTGGGATCGAAGAATATCTGGAAGTGAAGACGTTTCATATGGGCGGGCTCAACTGAGCCTGCCTTCGAAGAGACAAATAAAAAGCAGGGGCCGTGATCACAGCCCTGCTTTTTTGTTTCAGATGATGACGGCTGTTCCCGTTACTGAACCTTGTCGAGCATCTTGTAATAGAACCCGACGAACGGCAGGAACCAGGGTTTGCCGAAATGGCCCGGCACGGCCGGCCAGTCGAGCCCCTTTACCGGATTGCGGTCCGGACGGCCGAGGATCGCGTCGGCGATCGTCATGCCGAGATGGGTAGAAAGCTGCGCCCCGTGACCGGAATAGCCCATCGCGTACCAGAGCCCGTCATGAAAACCGGCGCGCGGATAACGGTCCTTGGTGATATCGACCAGACCGCCCCAGCAATAATCGATCTCGACATGTACAAGCTGCGGAAAGATCCGAGTCAGGCTTTCACGCAGAATGGCGCCGCTCTTGGCGTCCGAGCGCTGGTCCGAGGTCGCCGAAAAGCGCGCCCGGCCACCGAAGATCAGCCGATTGTCCGGCGAAAGCCGCCAGTAATTGCCGATATTCATGCTGTTGACGCAGGTGCGGTTGCCCGGCATCGTCGCCGCGACCTCTTGATCCGTCAGCGGCCGCGTAGCGATGATGAAACTGCCGACGGCCATGATCCGGCGGCGGAAATAGCCGAAATTCGGCGTCGTATAGGCGCCGCTCGCCATCAGCACATTGTCGGCGGTGACCGAACCCTTGGCGGTCTTCAGCACGTGCCGGCCGGCGGATTTCGAGATGTCGGTGACGGTCGCCTTTTCGACGATGACGGCACCGCGCCGCTTGGCCGCCTCGGCGAGGCCGACGACATAACGCCCCATATGCATCATCGCGCTCTTCTTCGACAACATGGCGCCGTGGAAGGACGAACCGATCTCGTTTTTGAGATCGGCAGGCGACAGAAGCGCCGTGTCCGGATCGACCTCCGCATGCACGGCCTCGAAATTCTTCGCCAATCCCTCGAAATGCTGCGGCTTGGAAGCAAGCTTCAGCTTGCCGGCACGGCGGAAATTGCAGTCTATGCCTTCTTCTGCAATGATCGCTTCCAGCGTCTCGATCGAAGCGTCGAGCGCCTTGTAGAGCGCGATTGCCCGCTCCTTGCCGAGCTCCTGCTTCGCCGACAGGTAGCTGTGGGCGAGGCCATTGTTCAGGTGTCCGCCATTGCGGCCGGATGCGCCGAACCCGACCATCTCCGCCTCCAGCACGATGACTTTGGCACCGGCCATCGCCAGCTGTCGTGCCGCACCGAGCCCGGTGAAGCCGCCGCCGACCACCGCGACATCGTAGTGACCTTCGATCGGCCCTTCGACGGCGCCTGTAAAACGGGGCGCCGTATCATGCCAGTAGGAGACGTATTTCATCGGCTTGCGCCTTTCCGTTAGAGACCGACGACGCCAGCAAGGCCGGAAATATCGGCGATTTCCGTATAGCCATAATAGGGATTGGCCGGCTCGTGGCCACGGTTGACCCAGACCTTGTTCTTGATGCCGAGATCATGCGCCGACATCAGATCGTAGCGGAAGGACGAGGAGCAATGAAGAATGTCTTCCGGGCCGCAGCCGAGCATGTCGAACATGTATTCGAAGGCCTGGAAGCGCGGCTTGTAGGCGTTCGCCTGCTCGGCGGTGTAGACGGCATGGAAGGGCGCGCCGAGCTTTGCGACGTTGGACGGGATCTGGTCGTTCATCGCGTTGGAGAGGATGACGAGCGGAATTTCCTTGGCGACCCTGGCAAGACCGGCCGGAACGTCGGCATGCGGACCCCAGGTCGGCACGCGCTCATAAACCATCCTGGCGTCTTCGTCCTTGAAGGTAACGCCGTTGCGCTTGCAGGTCCGCTCCAGCGAATTGTGGACGACGTCGGCGTAAGGCTTCCAGGCACCCATGATCTCGTCAACCCGGTAGCCCGCAAAGTTCTTGATGAATTCCAGGATGGCCGGTTCTTCGAGACGATCCCCGTAAAGATCGCGGGCGGCTTCGGCCATCTGGAAGTTGATGAGCGTGCCGTGGCAGTCGAAGGTGATGTATTTCGGGCGGAATGTCGTCATGCGCTTCGTCCTTGCGTGATGGCCCATCGAGCCTTGCGAGTGATGACACGATCATAAAGCCGCTTCCGGTACCATCGCCGACTGATTTGCAGGAATCCGAAGCAGAAAGTTTCGTATCACGGCGCCGGTTTGGCATTTGCTTGCACATCTGGCCCTCAGGAACGACTTTCGGAAGGGTTGATCCAGACCCTGTTCGCGGTCGCACGGCATAAGATGCGGTCCCACCCTGCTGCTTTGGCGAAAGATACCGCCACCGATACCGCCTTCGGATAATCTTCCGGTCCCTTCACCTCGAAACTTGCGGCAGAAAGGGAGAGCATTGTCCATGCAAGTCGGGGACATCGAAACCAGAGCCTTCGGAGGCGAGCACCTTGATGGCGCGGTCCGTCTTTCGCGCGAAGCCGGCTGGCCGCATCGTCTGCAAGATTGGCAGGTTGTGCTTGATATCAGCAAAGGCGTCGTGGCATTGGACGAGACCGGAAAGGTCGTCGGCACCACATTGATGACACCCTATGGCGATGACTGCGCCACGATCAATATGGTGATCGTGGATGCCCGCATGCGCGGCCGTGGCGTCGGCCGCCGGCTGATGGACGAGGCACTTGGCCTTGGTGGTGCACGCCCCCTCCGGCTCATCGCAACCGCTGACGGCTTGCCGCTTTACGAAAAGCTCGGCTTCCGCGAGACCGGCCGCTTGTTCCAACATCAGGGAGTGGTGGGCCACGTCCCGTATCCGGCCCATGTTGAGGCTGCAACGGCGGCTGATCTGGCTGAAATTACGGCCATCGACCGGGATGCTTTTGGCGCCGACCGTTCTTCCCTGATTTCCAAACTTGCCGAAATCGGGGAATTCGCCGTGATCCGCCGCGACGGCAGGATCACCGGCTTCGCCTGCATCCGTGCCTTCGGGCGGGGCGAGGTAATCGGGCCTGTCGCAGCGACCACGATTGAAGATGCCAAGGCGCTTGTGGCGCATTTCATGAGCGGCAGGACCGGAGCCTTCCTCAGGCTCGACACGGGCAATGCCGCGCTCGTGTCCTGGCTTTCGGAACATTCGCTTGCCCATGTCGGCGGCGGCGTCGCAATGGCGCGCCCTGCACCGACACGCGCCCGTATCTCGACCTTCACCACTTTCGCACTGGCCAACCAGGCCCTCGGCTGATCCGGAGAAAATCATGCTCAGCAATTCGCTCATCGAACTCGATCGTGCCCATCTGGTCCATCCCGTCGCGTCCTATCGCGGCCATGAGCAGCAGGGCGTGCGCGTTCTCTCGTCCGCCAAGGGTGCCACCGTCACCGATGCACAGGGCCGCCAGCTGGTCGACGGTTTTGCCGGCCTCTGGTGCGTCAACGCGGGTTATGGCCACGATTCCATCGTCGAGGCCGCAGCCCGCCAGATGCGCGAGCTTCCCTATGCGACCGCCTATTTCGGCCTCGGCTCTGAATCCGCCATCCGGCTTGCAGCGGAACTTGCCGAACGGGCGCCGGGCGATCTCGACCATGTCTATTTCACGCTTGGCGGTTCGGACGCCGTCGACAGCACGATCCGATTCATTCGCTATTACTGGTTTGCCAAGGGCCAGCCGCAGCGCGACCAGTTCATTTCTGTCGAACAGGGGTATCATGGTTCTTCGACTGTCGGCGCCGGCCTCACCGCCTTGCCGAACTTCCACGCCGGTTTCGGCATTCCCTTCGACTGGCAGCATAAGATTCCGTCGCCTTACCCTTATCGCAACCCGGTCGGCCAGGATCCGCGAGAAATCATCAACGCATCGCTTGCCGCGCTGAAGGCAAAGATCGATACCGTTGGTGCCGATCGGATCGCAGCCTTCTACATGGAGCCGATCCAGGGTTCCGGCGGCGTCATCGTTCCGCCGAAGGGCTGGATGAAGGCCATCCGCAACCTCTGCAAGGAATACGGGATCCTGTTCGTCGCAGACGAAGTGATCACCGGTTTCGGCCGCACCGGGCCGCTGTTTGCCTGCTCCGAGGACGATATCGTTCCCGATTTCATGACGACGGCAAAAGGCCTGACCTCGGGTTACGTGCCGATGGGCGCGGTCTTCATGGCCGACCACGTGTATCAGGTGATCGCCGATGGTGCCGGCGCATCGGCAGTCGGGCACGGCTACACCTATTCCGCCCATCCGGTCAGTGCAGCCGTTGGCCTCGAAGTGCTGAAACTCTACGAAGGCGGCCTGCTTGAAAATGGCGTCAAGGCCGGCGCGCGGCTGATGGCAGGTCTCGAAGCCCTGAAGGATCATCCGCTGGTCGGCGATGTCAGGGGGCGCGGCATGCTGGCGGCAGTCGAACTCGTGACTGACAAAGCCGCCAAGACGCCCCTTCCTGCGGAATCAGTGCCGGCCCGCCGAGTCTTCGACCGCGCCTGGAACAACGGGCTGATCATCCGCGCCTTTGCCAATGGCATCCTCGGTTACGCGCCACCGCTCTGCTGCACGGAAGCCGATATCGACGCAATCATCGACCGAACCAGGAAGACGCTGGACCAGACGCTGGAAGATCCGGATGTCCGCAAGGCGGTGAAGGCCTGATTCCCGGCTTCGGTGCTGGCGGCTGAAATACCGTCGGCAGCCCGAATTCGGAATTTTGTGCCGGTCCACCCACCCGATTCGGCGAAAACCGTTCTGCCGAACTGTCAGTATTCTAGTTAACAAGACCTTGAAGCCCCGAAAATCCGGGAATTTCTGCAAAAACGCCCAAGGTCGGGAACAGCATATTCTTTCGCAGACGGCCTTCGAGACCGCCCCGCGACATCAACTGGGGATATGGAATTGACGAAATCTCTACCGGAATTCAAATACATGAGCTTCGACGTGGTCGGAACGCTCATCGATTTTGAGGGCGGTCTGACGACCTGCCTGCAGGGCATTGCGGCCGAAGCGAATGTCAAGATCGACAGCGAGGAGGCGCTCTCTCTCTACCGCGCCGCCCGTTATTCGGAAAATGCCGATCTCTTTCCGGATGATCTTGTGCGCGTCTATCTGGCAATCGCGCCAAAGCTCGGACTGCCGGCAGAAGAGACCTATGGCATACGCCTCAGGGATTCCGCCAAAACCTGGAAGGCTTTCCCGGACAGTGCCGCGGCCATGGCCGATCTCGCGAAGAACTACCGCCTGATCGCGATGACGAATGCACGTCGCTGGGCTTTCGAGTATTTTTCCAAGGCGCTTGGCAATCCTTTCTATGCCGCCTTCACCGCCGACGATACCGGTACGGAAAAGCCAGATCCGGCCTTCTTCCGCAAGGTGTTCGACTTCGTCTCAAAGGACGGCGGCAGCAAGGACGATATCCTGCATGTCGCGCAGAGCCAGTATCACGACATCGGCGTTTCCCGCGAACTCGGCATGACGAACTGCTGGATCGAGCGCCGCCACGCGCAGAAGGGTTACGGCGGCACGATCGAGCCGGCTGAGTTCACCAAGCCCGACTACCATTTCACCTCGATGGCCGGACTGGCCCAAGCCGTGAGGAACGCCCGCGACTGACTGACTAAATTTTCGGTTTTCAAAGCATCGGGCCAAACCACGAAGAGGGTTGCCCGCCAACCAGCGAAAAGGGGAATGACATGAACGACAAGATCACCAACTGGACCGCGTCGGACGACGCCATGATCGAGAATGCCATTCGCCGGGGCGCAAGCCGCCGCGAACTGCTGACGATGATGCTGGCGGGCGGCATTGCCGCATCCGCTGGCGGCCTCATCCTCGGCCGCGCCTCCAACGCGGTTGCCGCAACTCCCAAATCCGGTGGCGCTCTCAAGGCGGCCGGCTGGTCGTCTTCGACCGCAGATACGCTCGACCCGGCCAAGGCTTCGCTGTCGACCGACTATGTCCGCTGCTGCGCCCTCTACAACCGCCTGACCTTCCTCGATCAGGCCGGCATCGTGCAGATGGAACTCGCCGAAAGCATCAAGAGCGGCGACGCCAAGGTCTGGACCGTCAAGATACGTTCCGGCGTTACCTTCCACGACGGCAAAACGCTGTCCTCGAAGGACGTCGTCTTCTCGCTGAAGCGGCATCTCGACCCTGCCGTCGGCTCCAAGGTCAATGCGATCGCCAAGCAGATCACTGACGTCAAGGATCTCGACGCCCTGACGGTCGAAATCACGCTTGCCAACCCGAATGCCGACCTGCCGACCATTCTGTCGCAGCATCATTTCATGATCGTTCAGGACGGCACGACCGACTTCTCCAAGGGCATCGGCACCGGCGCCTTCAAGATGGAAACCTTCCAGCCAGGCGCGAAGTCGATCTTCACGAAGAACCCGAACTACTTCAAGGGCGGCGCCCACGTCGACTCGTTCGAATTCTTCGCCATCAGTGACGACAATGCCCGCGTCAACGCCCTGCTTTCGGGCGACATTCATCTCGCTGCGTCGATCAAGCCGCGTTCGATGAAGCTCGTCGAAAGCCAGCCGGGCTTCGCGCTGTCGCAGACAACCTCCGGCAACTATACCGACCTCAACATCCGCCTCGACCTCGCCCCAGGCGACAAGGCCGATTTCGTGGCCGGCATGAAATACCTGATCAACCGCCAGCAGATCCAGAAATCGGTCCTGCGCGGTCTAGCCGAAATCGCCAACGACCAGCCGGTCTCGCCGGCCAGCGCCTATCACAATGCCGACCTGAAGCCGAAGGGCTATGACCCTGACAAGGCAAAGTTCCACTTCCAGAAGTCCGGTCTTCTCGGCCAGTCCATTCCGATGATCACGTCGGAAGCAGCGACCTCGGCCGTGGAGATGGCGACGATTGTACAGCAGTCGGGTGCAGAGATCGGCATGAAGTTCGACGTCCAGCGCGTACCTTCGGACGGCTACTGGTCGAACTACTGGCTGAAGGCACCGGTTCACTTCGGCAATATCAACCCGCGTCCGACGCCGGATATCCTCTTCTCGCTCCTCTACGCATCCAACGCGCCGTGGAACGAAAGCCAGTACAAGTCGGAAAAATTCGATAAGATGCTGGTCGAAGCACGCGGTCTCCTCGACGAGACCAAGCGCAAGGAGATCTACAACCAGATGCAGGTGATGATTTCCGAGGAAGCCGGCACCGTCATCCCCGTCTATATCTCGAACGTGGATGCGATCTCGGCGAAACTGAAGGGCCTTGAAGCCAATCCGCTCGGCGGCATGATGGGTTACGCCTTCGCCGAATACGTCTGGCTCGAAGCGTAAGGCCGATTGCCGGCGGCAGGGGGAGAACATTTCTCCTGCCGCCTTGCTGCGCCTGACAGCACCATTCCCGTTCTTGCGGGCGTGGTGCCGGCGAATTTGAACTCTTCAGGCAGGGAAATAATATTGCGCACCTATGTCCTCGGACTCATCGCGAATAGGCTCGGGAGCTCCGCCCTGACGCTGCTGATCGTGTCCTTCGCGGTCTTTTTCGCGACGGCCATGCTGCCGGGCGATACCGCGACGATCCTGCTAGGCCAGGCCGCCACTCCAGAAGCCGTTGCTGGCCTCAGGGCGGCAATGCATCTCGACGAGCCCGCCTTCTTCCGTTTCGCGCGCTGGCTGTTCGGACTGCTGCAGGGAGATCTGGGGACATCCTACGTCAACAACATGCCTGTGGCCGAACTGATCGGCGCGCGTTTCCTCAACACGATGCGCCTTGCCGGCATCGTCACCCTGATCGCCGTGCCGCTTTCGCTGGTACTCGGCATCACCTCCGCCATGTTCCGAGGCTCGGTTTATGACCGGATCGTTACTATCCTGACGATCGGCGTCATCTCCGTGCCGGAATTCATGATCGCGACTTCGGCCGTTCTTCTGTTTTCCGTCTATCTCAAATGGCTGCCGGCCCTTTCCTTCGCGGGTGACGTCGCCTCCTTCTGGCAGGTGCTAAAGATCTACGCCATGCCGGTCATCACGTTGACCTTCGTCGTTTCGGCGCAGATGATCCGCATGACGCGCGCCGCCGTGATCGACACGATCAACACGCCCTATGTCGAGGCGGCTATCCTAAAAGGCGCCTCGCGCTGGCGCGCCGTGATCATTCACGCGCTGCCCAACGCGGTCGGGCCGATCGCCAATGCGATCGCACTTGCTTTGTCCTATCTCGTCGGCGGCGTCATCATCGTCGAGACGATCTTCAATTATCCCGGCATCGCCAAGCTGATGGTCGACGGCGTCTCGACCCGCGACCTGCCGCTCATCCAGTCCTGCGCCATCATCTTTTGCATCGGTTATCTCGCGCTCATCACCTTTGCCGATATCGTTGCAATCCTGGCCAATCCGAGGGTGCGCTGACCATGACCATATCCACGACCATGCCCCGCCGCTTGAGCTATCGGTTCAGCTGGGTCGGAATAATCGGCCTTGCGATCATTCTCTTCTGGGCGGTGATCGCCTTCCTCGCACCGCATATCATTCCTTATCCGGTCGGCGAGATCGTCGATGAAGACTATTTCGGCCCGATGAGCAGCAAGTTCCTGCTGGGCTCCGATTATCTCGGCCGGGACATGCTCTCGCGCATCATCATGGGTGCGCGCTACACGGTCGGCATCTCGCTTGCCGCCGTGTGCATTGCCTGTTTCACCGGCGGTGCGCTCGGCATGGCGGCTGCCGTCATCGGCGGCTGGTTCGATACGGTCTTGAGCCGTTTCCTTGATGCCCTGAACTCCATACCGAGCAAGCTTTCCGGCCTCGTCATCGCCGCTGCCGTCGGATCGTCGCTCAGCGTCCTTATCGTCATGCTGGGCGTGATCTACATACCGGGCGCGTACCGTTTCGCCCGCTCCCTGGCGGTAAACATCAACACGATGGATTACATCACCGTTGCCCGCACCCGCGGCGAAGGCATTTCCTATGTCGTGTTCTCGGAAATCCTGCCAAACATTATCGGGCCGCTGCTTGCCGATTTCGGAATCCGCTTCGTCTTCATCGTCCTGCTTCTTTCCGGCCTGTCCTTCCTCGGGCTCGGCGTGCAGCCGCCCTATGCGGATTGGGGTGCGCTGGTTCACGAGAATATCGGCGGTCTACCCTTCGGCGCGCCGGCCGTCATCGTCCCTTCGCTGGCGATCGCGAGCCTCACCATCAGCGTCAACCTGCTGATCGACAATCTGCCCAAGAAGATTCGCGATCGGAGCGCGTGAATGCAAAATCTCGTTGAAATCCGCGATCTCAAGGTAGAGGCGACCACTGACGCGGGCCGCCGCATCGAGATCATCAAAGGTGTCGATCTCGAGATCGCACCGGGCGAAATCGTCGCACTGATCGGCGAAAGCGGATCGGGCAAGACGACAATCGCGCTGACGGTGATGGGTTATGCCCGCCCTGGCTGCAGGATATCGGCCGGCACCGTGACGGTGGCCGGCAAGAATATGGTGGCGCTCAGCGAAGGCCAGCGCGCCAAGATGCGCGGCCTCGAAGTGTCCTATGTGCCGCAATCGGCGGCGGCTGCCTTCAATCCAGCGAAGCGGATCATCGATCAGGTCATCGAAGTCACCCGCATCCACAAGCTCATGTCGCCGGCGGCAGCGAAAGAAAAGGCGATCGCGCTGTTCAAGGCGCTGTCGCTGCCGGATTCCGACGGCATCGGTAACCGTTATCCACACCAGGTGTCCGGTGGCCAGCTACAGCGCCTCGCTGCCGCTATGGCGCTGATCTCGGATCCGAAACTCGTCATTTTCGACGAACCGACCACAGCGCTCGACGTGACGACCCAGATCGAGGTGCTGCGCGCCTTCAAGGCCGTGATGAAGAAGAGCGGCATTGCCGGCGTCTACGTCTCGCACGATCTCGCGGTCGTCGCCCAGATCGCCGACCGCATCGTCGTCCTGCGCGGCGGCGAGGTCCAGGAAGTCGGAACCACGGCCGAGCTTCTGGCCGGTGCCAAACATCCCTATACGCGCGAACTCCTGTCGGCATTCGAACCGAAGGCGCGCGGCGAAAGCGCGGCGGCGGCGCCGGAAAGCCGGCCGCTCCTGCAGGTCAATGGCCTGATCGCCGGCTACGGCCCACTTCAGGCGGACGGCCTGCCGCTCGTCAAGGCGGTGCAGGAAGCGAGCCTGGTGCTGGAACGCGGCCGCAATCTCGGGATCATCGGCGAATCCGGCTGCGGGAAATCCACGCTCGCGCGCTCGATCGCCGGCATCCTGCCGGCCTCGGCCGGGAATCTGACCCTAGATGGGCATGAACTTGCCCGCTCCGCCCGCCAGAGAAGCCGCGAGCAGCTTCGCGAGCTGCAGATCGTTTTCCAGCACGCAGACACGTCGCTCAATCCAGCCAAGTCGATCGAGGAAATCCTCGGCCGGCCGCTGAAATTTTATCACGGCATGAAGGGCAAGGCGCGCGACGCGCGTGTCGACGAGCTGCTGGATATGGTGCGCCTGCCGAAGGCACTGCGCAGTCGCACGCCGGCCGAACTTTCAGGTGGACAGAAACAGCGCGTCAATTTTGCCCGTGCCCTTGCCGCCGAGCCGAAACTGATTGTCTGCGACGAAATCACGTCCGCACTCGATACCGTGGTTGCCGCCGCTGTCATCGATCTCCTGAAGGAGATGCAGCGCGAGCTTTCGCTCTCCTACATCTTCATCAGCCACGACCTGTCTGTCGTCGAAGCGATCTGTGACGAGATCGTCGTGATGTATAACGGCCGCAAGGTCGAGGAGATCACACCAGCCATCTCGAAAGTGCCGCAGCACCCCTATTCGAAACTCCTGTTCTCATCCGTACCAAAGCTCGATCCCGGCTGGCTCGATCGCCTGGAACGGGATCCGGAACTGGTAAAGTCCTATGTGCAGGGCTGAGGCGGCGTAAGCCGTCTCACTGTAACGGGGAGCTTGTTGTCGGTCAGACCGGGAACAGGCTTGTCAGCGGCATATGCGCCTTGACGATCGGCGACTTCAAAACGACGAAACTGAAGTATTTGTCGATGCCGATATCCATGTCGGTCAGCCGTTCCATGATCGTCTGGTATTCGCCGATGCCGGCAGTGACGAATTTCAGCATGTAGTCGTACCCGCCCGAAACCAGGTGGCATTCGATCACCTGATCGACCCGCTCGACGGCTGCGAGAAACCGGGCAAAATCGATCTGCCGGTGGTTCTTCAGCGTGACTTCGGTGAAAACTGTCAGCGTCTGGCCGAGCTTGCCAATATTGATCTGCGCCGAATATCCTTCGATATATCCTTCCTGCTGCAGCTTCTTGACGCGCATCAGACAGGGGCTCGGGGATAGATTGACCAGCTCGGCCAGCTCGACATTGGTGATACGGCCGTTCTTCTGCAACTCGTAGAGGATCTTGATGTCGATACGATCGAGCTTCATCTGCTGACACCTTCCAGGGTAGCCGGCGGCTTGCAGCATTTTATGCCGCAAATTTTCGAGATTGACTTTAATACTTTGGCTTCTCTTGTCTATTTCATTCTGCGTAGAGACGCTCGGCACAATAAGCTGGATGCATGCCCATTGTCGGAATCTTGTGCCGCCCCGCCAGGATGTGCGGTAACCACGGCGTCGGCAGCGCCCTTATGCTGATACATCGACCCGGTTGCGTCCCAGGAGATTGAACATCATGCCAGCACCGCTCACGTTCGTGGAAACTGACGCCGGATTGCCGCGCTCCGCCGACGCGGTGGTCATCGGCGCCGGTATCGTCGGCGTTTTCACGGCCTATTATCTCGCGAGACGCGGCCTGAAGGTGGTGCTGATCGAAAAGGGCCGGGTCGGCGCAGAACAGTCGAGCCGAAACTGGGGCTGGTGCCGTCAGCAGAACCGCGATGCGCGCGAACTTCCTATGGCGACTAAAAGCCTGGATCTCTGGGATCGTTTTGCCGCCGAAAGCGGCGAGGATACCGGCTTCCGGCGCTGCGGCCTGCTTTACCTGAGCGACAGCGAGGAAGAACTGGCCGGCTGGGCGCGCTGGCGCGATTTCGCCCGCACCGTCGGCGTCACGACCCATATGCTCGACAGTGCCGAGGCAAGCGCCCGCGGCAAGGCGACAGGCCGAACCTGGAAGGGCGGCGTCTTCTCGCCAACGGACGGCACCGCGGACCCGGCCAATGCCGCACCGGCCGTGGCAAGGGCGATAATCAAGTTCGGCGGCGCGGTGATCCAGAACTGCGCAGCACGTGGCATCGAGATGGAAGGCGGCAGACTTTCGGCCGTCGTCACCGAACACGGCACGATCAAAACTAAGGTTGCGATCCTCTCCGGCGGCGCCTGGGCTTCGTCCTTCTGCCGCCAGCTCGGCATCCGTTTCCCGCAGGCCTCGATCCGCTCCTCCATTCTCTCCGTCGGCCCCGGCGACGGCGAGCTGCCGGACGCGCTTCACACCGCCCGCGTTTCGGTGACCCGCCGCGGCGGTGGCGGCTATACGCTGGCGATCAGCGGCCGTGGCCGGGTCGACCTGACGCCCCAGAACATCCGTTTTGCGGGACAGTTCCTGCCGATGTTCATGCGCCGCTGGCGCAGCTTGTCGCCGGGCGGTCTCGAAGGGTTCCGCAGCGGCCACGAAACGCTCGCCCGCTGGCGGCTTGACCGGCCGACGCCCATGGAGCAGATGCGCATCCTCGATCCGGCCGTCGATGACGGAACGATCAGGCTGGTGCACCAGCGCGCCATCGAGCTTCTGCCGGCGATCGGCACACGCCACATCACTGCGCGCTGGGCGGGTTACATCGATTCCACCCCCGATGGCGTGCCGGCGATCGGCGAAGTGGCGAATGTGCCCGGCTTCATCCTGGCTGCCGGTTTCAGCGGCCATGGTTTCGGCATCGGGCCGGGCGCCGGCCACCTGATTGCCGATATCGTCACCGCGGCAGCCGAGCCGATCGTCGATCCCGTGCCCTACCATCCGAAACGCTTCGAAAGCTCCTCCTGGGGCAAGGTCGCCGACTTCTGAATCGTAATTCTGCGCGCTAGAGTGCCGGGGAGATCGCGACAGAAGCCAAGGGAATACCAATGCAGGCACGCCAGCTCGAGGTTTTTTGCATGCTGATGCGCACCGGAACGGTGACCGGCGCGGCTGCCATGCTCAACATATCGCAGCCAGCGCTGAGCCAGATCCTGCTGCATGCCGAGGACCAACTGGGTTTCAAGCTTTTCAGCCGGGTACGCGGCAAGCTAGTGCCGACCCGGGAGGCGGAAGAGCTTTATCCGGAGTGTGAGCGGATATTTTCCGAACTCAGCGCCCTTCGCCGCCGCACGACTGACATGCGTTTCGGGCGCACCGGGCTGATCCGGGTGGCCGCTTCCGCGCCCCCGGCGATGTCGATCATCCCCAAGGCCCTTTTCTCGTTCCGCGCCTCGCATCCCGAGATCGTCGTTCGCTCGCTGATCGCGCCACTCGTCAACGTCGTCGACATGATCCGCGACGGTGATGCGCCGCTCGGTATTGTCATGAACAACGCGGCCCGGCCGGGAATTGATGTCGAGACGCTCGGGCACGCGGAACTCGTCTGCATCATTCCCGAGAACCACCGCTTCGCTGAACTGGAGCGTATCGGCTTTGCCGACCTGCAGAACGAGATGCTGATCTCCTATCGCGCCGGCACCCTGCCCGGCCGATTACTGGTGAGTGCCGCCGCCGCCGAAAGGCAGATTTTCAATCCGGCCATCGAGATCGACATTTCCATCACCGCCCTCCCTTTCGTACGCGACGGTTTCGGCGTCGCCATCGTCGATGGGCTTTTGCCCTGGGAACAGTTTCCGGGCCTGGTCCGCCGGCCGCTGCAGCAGAAGATTTCAGTGCCGATCGCGCTTCTGACGAGCCGCGACCGGCCGCTGACCGGAAGCCATATCGACATGCGCGACAACCTTCGCGAGGCCTGTGCGGCGGTCCTGAAGGCGATAGAGACGGAGGCCTGAGCCTTCAGATCAGGAGTCGCGAACCCAGGCGCCTATCTGTAAAGGTCTTGCGGGCGCCTGTTCGCGAAGCCGTCCAGCATCACAGACTTCGATGCCGGCCTTGTCGGCGATCAGCTCCGCTCCAGCGATCTGGCAATAACGCCCCTGGCAACGCCCCATGCCGACGCGCGCCAACGACTTGACCCGGTTGGCCTCCGCCCCGCCATAAGAAACGCTCTCGCGCAACTGCCCCGCCGTCACGCCTTCGCAGCGACAGACGACCGTCTCGTCGGGGACGGAGCGAACGATGTGTCGCGGCCAGGGAAAGGCCCGCGCCATGCCACGGGCAAAACGCTCGAGGCGATCCAGCCGGCACAGATCCGATGCCGCATCCGGTGCGGGTAGGCCCATATCCGCAAGGCAGGCGGTCGCCGCAAGATGGCCGGACACCTCGGCTCCATCGGCGCCTAGAATGCGCAGACCATCACCGGCGAGGTAAAGCCTCTCGGCCGCCCTGCCCATACGATCGGTGCGCGGCAGCCATTGCGACCAGCTCTGATCATAGTCGAATGTGCAACCGGCTAGCCCTGCCAGATGCGTCTCTGCGCGCAGATGCCAGCCGAGCCCGACCATATCGCATTCCGTGACCTGCGCCCTGCCCCGCGCATCACGCCAATGCATGGCGACGGGGCCTTGCTCATCGCTTTCGATGCGGTCGAGCTTTACGCCGGCATGATAGAGCCGTCCTAGCTTCACACGCATCATCAGGCCGCGCAAAACGAGGCCCGGTCTTGCCAGCATGCCCGGCAGGCCGGCCATCTGGTCGCGCAGCGAGGATGTATCGAGAATGACTGAGATATCGGCGCCGGCCTTCAGCAATTGCGTCGCAACCAGCGTCAGCAGCGGGCCGGAACCGGCAAGAACGATTTTGTCGCCCAGCGCGACACCTTGCGCCTTCAGGGCGATCTGCGTTGCGCCCAGACTATAGACGCCGGGCGCCTGCCAACCGGGGATCGGCACCAGACGGTCCATCGCTCCGGTCGCCAGGATGAGGCGGTCATAAGTGAAATCCTTGCGACCATCGGGCGTCAACGCCTGCAGGAGATTGCCTGCGGTCGCCAGAACGGAGCTTTGCGAGTGATACTCGATCTCTCGGGCGGCAACCATTCGGTCGAACACCGTATGCAGCGCCACCGCCTTGTGTGCCTCAGATCCGTAAAGCTGTTTGGGCGGCCGCGTAAAACCCTGTGGTGGGCGCCGGTAGATCTGACCGCCGCCTTTCAGGCCCTCATCGATGACGACGGGTTTGATACCGGCCTTGACCACAAGCTCGGCGGCTCGGATCCCGGCCGGGCCGGCGCCGACGATCACGACCTTTTCTACGTTAGGAGGTGTCATCGCCATCCCTCCGGCGGCGCGGTCCGCAATTGCATGCCGTCGGCAATCAAGGTCGAACAGGCCCGCAGCCTGCCGCCGTCCTCGTACCAGAGCCAGCAGTCCTGACAGGCCCCCATCAGACAGAAGCCCGCGCGTTTTTCCGGGCCAAATTCCGATTGCCTGACGGCGGGAGCCGAGACCAGCACGGCGGTCAGGACGGTATCGCCGGAGAGCGCCTGGCAATCGGCGCCATCCAGCCTGAACCGGACCAGCGGCCTGCCCTTTTCCGTAAGGCGCACAATTCGCCCTCCTCGCCGGGCAGGCTGCAGATCCGCTGTCATTCGGCGGCTTCCTTGCGTGCGAGCGAAGGTTCCGGCATTTCCTTGAAACGCTCCCGGACGTCTGCGAAGGCGGCAGCCACGCCTTCCGGTCCGACGCGGCCCTTCATGCGACGAAAGATTTCCGTCTTGGTGAAAAAGCGCCAGTGGATGGGAAGGCCGGCCAGAAGCTCGGTCAGCAGATCATAGGCTGCCGGCGTCCACTGCGCCTCGTAGCCATCCCGCTCGGGACCGTAATGGAAATGCGCCTTCGGCAGCGCGCGTGCGATCCTCACCTTTTCCGTTTCCGCCTCGTCCACCACGCCGTCACGGATGATAACACCATATTCGCGCTCGGCGGCCTCCGCGGAAACGTAGCCGCGGGCGACGTCCTGTGCCACACGCCAGGTCTCGCGTTCGATCGGGTTGCCACGCCCTCCGCCCCCAGCGGAGCGGATTTCCAGCACGTCGCCGGGCTGCAGGATCGCCGTATCGATATTGCCGAGCCGCTTGAAATCGTCGCAGCCGGGGTTGAGCACCATGTCCGAAAGGCCGGCGGCCCGGCCGCCGAGCGTGCCCCAGGGCCGGAAGAAGCTTCGATCACGGTTGCGGGCGGTAATGCGGCTGCCTGGCGAAAAGACCCGGAAGGCCATTTCGGTGGCAAGCCCGCCGCGCCAGCGACCGGGGCCACCGCTATCCTTGGCTAGACCGTATTTGACGAATTCGATCGGCACTTCGGTCTCAGTGATCTCGATCGGCGTGTTCTTGAGATAGGCCGCATCGGCGCCGGAACCGTTCGTGCCGTCGCGATAAGGCATGCCGCCACCACCACCAACGACGGGGTTCACGGCTGCGATGATGGTGCGGCCGTTGCGTTCGTCGGTGGTCATGACGTTGACGATGCAGTTATTGCCGGCCGGTGCAGCCGGAAGCTTTTCCGGAACCGCCTGGTTGAAGGCGCCGAAGATGACCGAACGCAGGCGCGCGCAGGTCAGTGAACGCATGCCAACGGCGGCGGGCGCCATCGGGTTCAACACGCTGCCCTTTGGCGTGATGCAGGTGAACGGCCGGGTCAGGCCGGTATTCAGCAGGATTCTCGGGTTCAGGGTGTAAAGAACGTAATAGACGCCGACCAGCAGCATCGTGTGGCGTGGATCACCGCCCGAGGGCACGTTGAGCGAGGAGCCGAGCTGCGGGTCCGAGCCGGTGAAATCCAGCAAAGCCTCGTCGCCGCGGATCGTCAGCGTCAGCTTCAGGCGGCAGGGATTGGCTTCGACGGAATCCTCGTCGGCATAGTCGACGAATTCCCAGGTCCCGTCAGGCATGGAACGCAGAAGATCGCGCGCCTGCGCCTCGGCATGGTCGAGCAGAACTTCGGTGCCTTCCAGAAAAGCGTCCTTGCCGAACTTTTCCACCATGGCGAGGATTTTTCGCTCGCCAGTGTTGAGCGCTCCGACCAGCGCCTTCATGTCACCAATGTTGAGATCAGGCTTGCGGACGTTGGTCGTCATGATTTTGAGGATCTGTTCGTCGAAGACGCCTTCGTTGACGAGCTTCATCGGCGGGAAACGGATGCCTTCCTGATGGATCTCCGTCAGTGCTCGCGACAGTGAGGCGGGCACTGCGCCGCCCATGTCGGTATTGTGGATATGGCCACCCGTCCAGGCGATGATTTCGCCCTCGTAGAAGACCGGCTTCCATAAATGGGTGTCCGGCGCATGGGTGGCGACGAAGCAGGAATAGGGATCGTTGGTGAAGGCGACGTCACCCGGCTTGTAATCGTCGATCATCTCGATCGCGCGGGTATAGGTAAGGCCCGGATACCAGGTGGCACCGAGCCCCATCGGCACGCCAAAAGTCTCGCCCTTTCGGTTGATCAGCATGACGGTAAAATCTTCCGTCTCCTTGACGAAGGCGGAATGGGCGGTGCGCTGCAGCGTATAGGCCATGTTTTCGGCGGCAGCGCGGGTGTGGTTGGCGAACACCTGAAGGTTCAAGAGATCGAACATGAGCTGTTACTCCGAAAAGGTGAGATGCAGGTTCAGGTGGCTATCGACTTCGACATGCGCGCCGCCGGGAATGGCAAAGGTCGTGTCTTCCTGGGCGACCACCGCTGGGCCGGCAAAACGGCTGCCGGGGCGAAGGCGCTCACGTGGGTAAAGCCCAATCCACTCGAAATCCTTGCCGGTGAAGACCGGGATCTCCCGTTCCGGATCAACGGTCTCGCCGCCTTCACGGGTGTCGACCGGAAATTTCAGTGCCGGGCCGGCGCCGATTGCCGAGAGGCGCAGGTTGACGATCTCGATCGCGCCATCGGGATCGTGGAAATCGTAGAGCCTTGCATGCATGGCATGAAACGCTTCCTCGATTGCGCCGAGTTTTCCTTCGCTGATCCAGGCCGCCTGGACCGGCACTTCGATTTCAAAGCTCTGGCCGAGATACCGCATGTCGGCAGAGACGTTCAGCGTCGCGGCGCCAGCATGTCCCTGCTTAGAAAGCCAGTTGCGACCCTCGACGGCAAGCTCGTCCAGCGCAGCGCGCAATTGCGGCGCAGCCTCATCCGAGAGATGGGTGAACACGGTGCGGATGAAATCGCCGCGCAGGTCGGCGACGAGACCGCCCAGCGCCGAAACGACGCCCGGCCGTGGCGGGCCGATAACCTTCGCCATCTTGAATTCGCGGGCGAGGAAAGCGCCGAGCATCGGGCCGCCGCCGCCGAATGGCATCAGGGTGAATTCGCGCAGATCGACACCGGCACGTGAGGCGAGCTTCTCGACCTCGACGAACATTTCCGAGGTGGCAATGTCGAGAATGGCCTGGGCGGCTTCTTCCGCCGTGCGGCCGATCTTGTCGGCGAGGCGCGTGACAGCGGCGCGGGCGAGCGCCACGTCGATCTGCAGCTGTCCATAGGCCATCTGGCTGTGACCGAGCCAGCCGCAAACTGCCATGGCGTCGGTGACTGTCGCCTGCGTACCGCCCCGGCCGTAACAGGCCGGTCCGGGCGCGGAGCCAGCCGATTCCGGGCCAACCCTCAGCACGCCCTGCGCATCGACGCTGGCGATCGAACCGCCGCCGATGCCGATCGAGCTCACCGAGACCGATGGAATATGCAGCGGGAATTCGCCGATCAGTTCGCCGGTGCCGAATTGCGGCTCGCCGTCAATGATCAGCGCGAAGTCGGCCGAGGTACCACCGATATCGAGCGTAAGGATATGTTTTTCGCCGGCGCGGCGGGCGAGCCAGGCAGCGCCGATGACGCCCGAGGCGGTGCCCGAAAGCAGCATCTGCACGCAGGAGCGCTTGCCTTCGTCGGCATTCATGACGCCGCCATTCGACTTGGTCAGTAGCGCCGGCGCCGTGACGCCGCGTGACAGCAGCTTTTCTTCGAGCGCCGTCAGGTAACCGGAAACGCGCGGATGGACGTAACCGTTGAGGATGGCCGTGGTCGTGCGCTCGTATTCGCGGATGACCGGCCAGACCTCGCAGGAGGTGAAGACGAAGAGTTCCGGCGCGATCCGGGCGATCTCCTGCTTGACCGCCGCCTCATGGGCGTCGTTGCGCCAGGAATGCAGAAAGGAGATGATGATGCCGGCGGCACCATTGGCCTTCGCCTTTTCGACAGCGGTCGCGACGACGGCGAGATCTGGTGCCTGGGCCTCGCCACCGTCTGCCCGCAGGCGGGCTGGAATGCCGAATATCATGTCGCGGGCAATCAACTGGTCGGGCCGCGCGCAGAACAACGAATAGACATCCGGCATTCTCAGCCGCGCCAGTTCGATCACGTCTTCGAAACCGGCATTGGTCATCAGCGCCAGCGAGACGCCGCGGCGCTGGATGACCGTGTTGATGCCGACCGTCGTGCCATGCACGAAGCGGCTGACAGCCGAAGGTTCGAGCCCTTCGCGTTCGGCCAGAAGCGTCAGGCCGGTCATCAGCTCTGCGCCCGGATCGTCCGGTGTCGTCAGAACCTTGAGCGACGCGACACGGCCGGAGCGCGTTTCGAGCGCGCAGAAATCGATGAAGGTTCCGCCGATATCGACGCCGATCTTCCAGTCCTGCTGATCGTGGCCGCCTTTGCTATGCGAGGCCGCATTGTCCATGTGTTCAAGTCCCTTGCTGATCTATGTCATGAAGCTGACATGGATTGGGGAGCCCGGTCCAAGAGCGAAAATACTGGATCCCATAAGTGGCGCTTATGCCTTGTTGAGCGCGGTCCATAAGTGGGACTTATGGGCGGTCGAAATCCTCGACTTTGACACTCAGTGCGCGGACCTGAATGGTAGCCCTCATGACAGATATCGGGGGGCAGCCCAATGGATGTGATCGTGCTGGGTGGCGGTCTGATGGGAAGCGCTTCGGCCTATTTTCTGGCCAAGCGCGGCATGAATGTGACGCTGATAGAACGGAACCGCGTCGGCAGCGGAGCAACGGTTGCCTCCTTCGGCAATATCCGCCGTAGCGGCCGTTACCTGCCGCAGCTTCCGCTCGCCCGGCGTTCCCTGGACATCTGGAACAAGGCCCATGAAATGCTGGGGCGGGATGTGGAGTTCCGCGCGACTGGCCATGTCCGGCTGGTGTTTACCGAAAAGGGGCAGAAGGAAATGCGGACGTTTTCCGCCGCTGCCCGACCTTGGGGGCTAGATCTTGAAGAACTGACGCAGAAGGAGCTGCATGCCCGTTTTCCCCTTCTCGGGCCGGAGGCAATCGGCGCATCTTTTTCGCCGCAGGATGGCAGTGGCAATCCGCGGCTGATCGCGCCGGCCTTTGCCGATGCAGCAAGACGCCACGGCGCCAGGATCGTCGAGGAGGTCGACGTGAAGGCGGTCCGCAAGAGCGCTTACGGTTTCGAGGTGGAAACCTCCGCCGGCATTCATGCCGCCGCCAACCTGCTGAATACCGCCGGCGCCTGGGGCGCACAGGTATCGGCGCAATTCGGTGAAACCGTCCCGATCCGCGCCAGAGGTCCGCAGATGGGCGTGACGGAACCACTGCCGCATCGCATGCTGCCGGTTGTCGGCGTCTGGGCGCATGATCACGGCGGCGGCTACCTTCGCCAGGTCGAGCGCGGCAATATCGTTTTCGGCGGCGGTGCCGAGCGCACCGAGGTCTCGCTCGATACCGGCCTTGCCAAGGCGGACCCAACCCGCTTGCCAGGCCAATTGCGTTCTCTCCTGCCAATCCTGCCTGCACTCGCCAATGTGTCCGTTATCCGCACCTGGTCAGGTTGCGAAGGCTATGTCGAGGACGGGCTTCCGGTCATGGGCGCTTCCGCGACGACGCCGGGCCTTTTCCATGCCTTCGGCTTTTGCGGTCACGGGTTTCAGCTCGGCCCAGGCGTCGGCGACGTGATGGCCGAACTGATCGCGGGCGGCAAAACGGAGACACCGATCGACGATTTCCGGATCGGGCGGTTCAAATCGACTTGTTCGCCTTGAAGGGTATCGAACCGTCGACGCCTAAGTCGATCGGACCATATTCAAATCTTTAAGCCAAGTCCCTCTACGCCTCGCGACGAGGACGCTCGCGAGGCGTAGAGGGACTTGCTTGAAAAACTTCAATATAGCTGCCATTTCTCGGACGGTCGATGGTGCGGGGATATCAGCCATAGGTTGTTTTTTGTAAGATGACTGAAAGGTATGTAGCGGTGACCAGCAATGAAGGTGGGCCAGTCGTCGTATTCGACGCCATGTGCGTTCTTTGCTCGGCGAATGCCCAGTTTATTCTGAAACACGATCGAAATCATCATTTTCGGCTTGCCTCGATGCAGAATGAGGTCGGCGCCAACCTATATCGCAAATTTGGCATCGACCCCGCCGATCCGGAATCGATCATCGTCGTCGATGGCGAAAAACTCTATCGCGATAGTGATGCAGTCCTTGCCATCTATTACGGGCTTGGCGGGTTATGGAAGCTGGTTGCAGTCGGGAGGATCGTACCTCACTTCATCAGGGATCCGCTCTACCGCTGGGTTGCCAGGAACCGCTATCGCCTTTTTGGCAGGCGGGAGACCTGCTGGCTGCCATCCTCCGAACAAGCAGACCGCATATTGTGAAGAGCGTCATCGTCCTCGGCGGCTGTGGAGCGTTTGGTACACGCCTGTCGAGACGACTTAGCGCCGATGGATGGTCGGTTCTCGTCGCCGGCCGGAACCAGTCAAAGGCCGCCGAGCTGGCTTCGCAGCTTCCGTATGCGCGGCCGCTTGTTGCCGATCGGGAAAGAGATCTGTCTCCAGTTCTGTTGCGGCATCGGCCATTCCTGCTCATCGACGCGGCAGGTCCCTTCCAGGGTAGCAGCTATCAGGTTGCAGAAGCGTGCATTGCGAACGGCGTGCATTATATCGACCTAGCCGATGCGCGGGGCTTTGTCGCCGGAATGACAAGCCTGGACGCTGCTGCCCGTCGTGCCGGTATAACGGTCGTGACGGGCGCATCGAGCGTCCCCGCTCTGTCGGGCGCGGTAGTGCAGCGCCTTGCGGCTGACATGGACGATGTCCGCGTCGTGAACCTTTCGATCAGCGCATCAAACAAGGCGACAGCTGGAGCCTCGATCGCAGCAGCCATATTGAGCTATGTCGGCAGGCCGGTGCGGCTGTGGCGTGGCCGTCGATGGGTGCAGGAAATCGGATGGCGGATGCTGCGCTGGGAGACATACCGGGTCGCCGGCCAAAGCCCAATCCGCCGGCATGAAGTCGCTGTTGATCGAGCTCGCCGCTAGCGGAAGACATGCGGTCTTCATCTCCACGCACGTACCGGAAACCATACCGAACATTTGCAACCGAGCCATGTTCCTCGCCAAAGGCAAAGTCCCGCGATCATGGGAAAGTGACGATCTTGCCAAAATGCGGGCAACACCTGGCGCTTTCAGTCAGGCATTGGCAGAGAGGGCGGTCCCGAAGGGCTCGGAGCCATTCTTGAGACCAAGGCCGTCCTCTTCCCCGCGTCCTGATCAGACCATTGCAATGTCCTTCAGGCCCCTGCAAACATGCGACCAGTTCAAGGATCCCAAGCAGTGCTGCGCAGCGATCAATTCGTGCTCGAGTACTTTCACGTAATCCTCGCTGCGTCGCCGCCGGACGAACCTGTCTTCGATGAGGAGAAGGCTGGTGCGCGATGACGTTCGAGGATAGTCATCGCGCACTCGAGCCACACCCATAGGAGCGAAGGTCCTCGATTATCTCGATCTAGCCAAAGATTAGCCGCTGACAGTGGGCAGCATCTTGAGATTTTCAACGGAGCCATGATGGTGCAGTAGCCTCCACGAGCCTTGGTTACGTACGAACCATCAAGTGGTGCGAAAGGCAACTTCCATGCTCTTGCGCGGAGTCGTACACCGCCCTCGCTCGCGTCCGACGAAAAGATGCCAGTCAGCACCGCCCTGGCTCGTGAAATCATGGAATGTGACACGAACGTCGGCGGGACCGTCGAAGAGCTTGGAATACCCCTCGGCGATCGAGTTCCATCCCCGCCGGATGCCGCCGATCGGATTGTCCATGCTTGGCGCCTCCCCTTCAAACAGAGACGAAGTTCGAAGCCTAGCTGGTAGGGACGGTGTCTGGCCATTCCTGCGAGCCATGAAGTACGCGGAGAATACGAACCGCCGATTGCGTTACAGCATAAGCTGCGACGTATGGAGTACCGTTGATCACCAGTTCGCGCGTCCCGGCAATTCTGCCAACACGACCACTCGCCGGAAAATCAATTAACCGACGAGCAGCCGCGACGATCCGTTCGTCGACCATGACGGCAGCTGAGGGATTATCCGCCTCGATAAAGCTGAAAATGGCGTCTCGATCTGATAACGCAAACGCTGACCAAGTAAGCTTCACGACTTGCGCGCCGCTGCTTTAAGGCGCGCTGCCGCTCGCCGTTTCTCGAAATGAGCCTCGACTTCATCATCCGGAACGTCCGGTCGCGTGTCGTTCAGCGCTTCAAGTACCTTGCTGCGAAACCAAGCATCGTGAGCTTCGCTGCCTGATATAAGTTCGAGCGGTAATGCTCCCTCGTTCGCCGTCCGGGTGAGTAGGATACGAACTGCGTCCGACACCGTAAGACCCATGCTTTCAAGCACCGCAGAGGCGCGATCTCGAACTTCAGCATCGATGCGAGTTTGAACGAGTGCGTTCGAAGCCATAGTTATCTCCAACTGAAAGATCAATCGTAATGCATATGAATTACAAAGTCTATAGAAGGTTTCCGTGCGCGCCACGCCGCTGCGTTCTTCGCCTTGAAGGAATCTGAACCTTCGACCCATGCAACTGCTCGTTAGTCGCAATGCCTAACTCTCTGTATCTGCAGCAGTGGGCTAAGCGTTCTCTCATTCGGCTGCCGTCTTCGGCAAACTCTTCCGGTTTTCCCATTCCTGTGGCGTCAGCGTCTTGATATCAAACTGGTCACGCGTTCGGGCATAGGTATGGCCACCCATACGGCCGACCGCGCCCATCATCTGCTGATCGATATGCAGGTTCGATGCATTGACCGCATCACGGCGAACGAAGACACCGACGACTTGGCCAAGAACAATTTCGCGGGCCGGTCCGACCTGCAGCGTCGTGTGCCGACGGCATTCCAAAGCGGCGGGTGCCGCGAGAATACGTGGGCTCTTCACCATCTGGCCCGGCACTGTTGCAAGGCCAGCTTCCTCCATCTCGTTTATCTCCGGACCGAACTTGATGGCACAAACCTCCATCTGGTCGACTAGCACATTGTCGCAGATGTGGACGGTGAACTCGCCGGTCTCGCGGATATTGCGGGCGGTGTCCTTGAAGCGCATGTCGGCGTAGTTTTCGACGCCGATGGCGACGATAGCTGGATCGTGGGTCAAAACGTTGAAGAAGCTGAACGGGCCGGCGTTCGGCTGACCATCCTTGCTCACCGTCGTTACCAGCGCGATCGGGCGCGGAATCACGGTGCCGACCAGGATCTTGTAGCGCTCGCGCTCGGTGAGCCCGGAGAAGTCGAAATGGGTGTGGTCGTACATATCAGGCCTCGGCAGCAATGCGATGGGTTTCAAGCGGGGTGTGGCGGGAGAGATTCTCGAAGCCGTCCTTGGTGACGACATACATGTCGCCGACATTGCAGCCGGCCGAGAGCGGCTCCAACCACTGCGTATGCAGTACAAATACCATCCCCTCCTCCATCCGATCATAATTGTGGGACGAGATGTTGAAGCTGTTCTGCCCGCCGGCCATGCCGACCGAGTGGCCGAGGTTGGGATTATGCGGGCCGTGCGTTGCGGGATAAACGTGCATCAGCGTGCGACCCTGCGCCTCCCAGTCGATGTTCTTCACATACTGGCGCGGGATAAGACGGGCACTCCCATCGTCCATCGGCGCCCAGTTGTAAGGCATGGTGCGCGCCTCGGGCGATGGCAGCATGCCGCGCTCTATCATCGGCTCGAAGGCCGCATTGTTCACGTCGCGCATCAGGGCGCCAGGGCGGATGAGCTTCTCGGCACGCTTGACGCCTTCGGTGCAGGCGGCCAGCACCTCTTCTTGCCGCTTGGTGATCTGGCCGATTGCGATCATGCGGGCGGTCTGGGCGGTGTAGCCGCGATAGGTGACGTTGGAGACATAGAGATTGATCAGGTCTCCTGGTCGGACGACGTGGCCGTAGGGTTTGCCACAATGAGTGCCGAACTCGTTGATGCCGATCTGGTAGCCATCGCCAGTCTCGCCGCCATAAGAAAGCTGTGCCAGCGTAAAGGCCGCGTAGATTTCATGATCGGTGACGCCCGGCGTGGCGACGTAATAGGCCGCCTGGGTGGCGATGCTGATGAGCTGGGCGGCGGCGCGGAACATCGTGATCTCGCGCGGCGAACGGACCTTCTGCATCCTGTCGAGGATGGCGTTGTCGGCGACGAACTTCGTCTTCGGCATGAGCTCGTCGAGCGCCGACCAGAAAGTCAGCGATGTACGATCGCCGATGCGGCCAATCTGAGCCTTGGCGAGTCCCATGCCGGCCAAGAGTTCGGCGCATTTCTCGGCGGTCTTGACGACGCTGTCGCCCGGACGATCGGCATATTCGCGGCCGATCGGGCCGATCTGCCAGATATCCTCGACCAGAACGGGCTCACCGCCCGGCGGCAGCAGCACGGATTGGGTGAAGAAGGAGAGCAGCGTCAGTGGTTTGTCGCTGTCACTCGGGATGATCAGCACGCCTTCTCGCATCCAGTCGCAGATATAGCGCAGATAGTGGTTCGACGTGTGGAACCAACCGACACCGCCCGTATGGACGATGAGCGCGTCGTGCCCGGCCTCCACGGCCTGGCGACGGATGCGGCGCAGCCGGTCCTCGAACTCCTCGACCGGCAGGGGCAGAGGTGCCTCGAAGTCGAAATCGGGCTGAAAATCTGCAAGCAGTGCACCGACGCGATAGGAGCCTGATTTGGTCGCGCTAGATGTCATGGGTGTTTCCTTCCAGAATTTTCTTGAGTTTTGTCAGGCTTGACGCGGCGCCAGAACGGGCCGGGCGAGAAGCATGACGATCAGCGTGAGACCGATGAGGATGCCGGACATCGCGGCAACACGAACGTCGAGCGATTCCTCGATCAGTGCGAACATCCGAAGCGGCAGGACGGTCGTTTCGGCATCCGCGAGGAAGAGCGAGATCGAGACATTGTCCAGCGACTGGATGAAGATGAGAAATGCGCCGGCGAGAATGCCTGGCATCAAGAGTGGCAGGGTCACCCGGCGTAGTGTGGTGAACCACGTTGCGCCCATGACGGTCGATGCCTCGGCAAGCGATGGATTGAGGCCTTGCGCAACGACGGACGCGGCGCGGTACATCAGCGGCCCGAAGACCACGACATGGCCGGTGACGGTCAGCCAGAGCGACGGCTGGAACCCGACGAAATTGGCAACGATCAGGGCCGCCAGACCGTAGACGAGGCTCGGCAGTACGAGCGGCGACAAGAGCAGCGGTTCGATCGCGCCAACGGTGCCCTTGCGCATCCGGCTCATGCCGATCGTGGCGGGTACCGCAAAAAGCAGCGAACCCAGAACCGCAAGGCCCGCGATCTTCAGCGAGTTGAAGGCAGCCGCATGTTCCGTCGCCGAACGAACGGGATCGAGCAGCGCCTCGTACCAGCGAAGTGAAAAGCCCTCGGGCGGATATTTCAGGGTCTGGCCCGAGGTGAAGGACATGGTGAGCGCAATGACGATCGGCGCCACGAGATAGATCACACTGAGGCCGCCAAAGCCGAAAACGAAGAGCTTGTAGAGGACACTGGGGATCGGATTTTCGCTGACGCGATCACGTTTGGGATCAGCCATGGCCGACAAGCCTCCTCTGGCGGGAAATCATGGTCATTGCGACGAGCAGACAACCGGTGGACAGCAGCAGCACCACGGCGATCGCCGATGCCAGCGGCCAATCGAACAGCGTGCCGACCTCGCGATAGATCAGTTGCGGAACATAGACGTTGCGGGCGCCGCCGATGACGGCCTGGGTAACGAATGAGCTGCTGGTGCTGGCGAAGACGAGGATCCAGCCGGCCAGCAGGCCCGGTAGCATGAGGGGGATCAGCACCGTGACGAAGATGCGCCACGGCCCCGCCCCCGAAACCTGCGCAGCTTCAGTATATTGCACCGGCGTGCGCGACAGGATGGCGATAAGCGGCAGGATGATCAGCGGCAGATCGATCTGGCACATGGCCATGACGAGGCCGAGTTCGGTGAACATCAGCGTCATCGGTCGGCCGATCAGTCCGAGCCCGAGCAGCGCCTCGCTTATCGGCCCTTGCCGCCCGAGGATTACGATCCAGGCGAATGTGCGTACCACATTGCTGGTCAGCATCGGAATAAGCGTCAGGAAGATGATCACCTGGCGCGCCGTCCTGCCGCTATGCCAGTAGAGAAGCGCGATCGGCACCCCGAGCAGTGTCGTGGCAATAACCGTCTCCAACCCCAGCCGTGCGGTATTGACGAGGACGCGGAAATTGAACGCGTCCCCAAAGAACCTGATATAGTTGGCCAGCGAGGCCCCGTCCGGACCTGTGAAGCTGAAACCGACGAGAACGGCGAGCGGCGTCGCAAAGAACACCACCGACAGCAACAGCATCGGGATAACGTATGGAAAACCGCCCGCCTTCACCGTGCTCTCCTCAGCCTGCGACGAGAGCGTCGAACTGGCGGATCCAGTCGGCGCGGCTCTTGTTGATGGCGACCCAGTCCGGATAGACCATGTTGCCGAGCTGCTCGCGCGTCACATAGGCCTCGATCTCAGGGGTGAGCGCGACGCCCTTGTTGGTCGGGAACATCTCGGTCGGCGGCAGCTTCAGCTTGTCCTGCGCGGCTTTGGAGATGGCGGCATCCATATAGGCGTAGGCCGCATCGAGGTTCTTTGCGCCCTTGGTCAGGTGGATATTGACCGGGGCTGCCGGCGCGCCGGTTTCCGGAGCGACATATTCCGCCTTGAGGCCCATCGACTTCAGACGGGCGACATTGCCCGTCGAGCACATGAAGACAGCGATTTCGCCCTGCTGAAACAGCGTCATCTGGTGGTTGGTGCCGTCGACCACGCCCTTCAACTGTTCCGGATGATCCTTGAACACCTTGAAGACCGCATCCATGTCATCAGGACCGGAGCCGAAGATCTTTGCCATCTCCGTATAGGCCATGACGGCGGTGTTCGAGCCGAAACCGGTCCAGGAGACGAGGCCGCTATAGGCCGTGTTCTCGAACAGGTCGCGATAGCCCTTCGGGCGCGGCACGAGGTCGGAATTGTAGGCGATGCCGTTGACTTCGATCGTCACCGTCGGGCCGTATTCCCCCTGGAAGGCCGGATCGAGCATGCCCCAGTTCTTCAGGCGGCTCGGGTCGATCTTCTGGATGATGTCGTTTTCGATGGCGACGGCCATCTGGCCAGGCGACATCAGCAGCGTGTCGTAGGGCGGGTTGCCGGGGCTCGCCATGACCTTGGCCAGCTGGTCCTGCGCCATCGACGGTGCGATGGTCAGGCCGTAGCCGGCTTCCTTGACGAGCGGGCTCAGAACGGTGCGATAGCCGTCTTCCCAGTTGCCCGGAAAGGTCGCGGCAACAGCGGTTTCTCCTGCCGCCGCACGGGCCGCGAAAGGCATTGCGGAGGCTGCGGCGACGCCGGCAGCGAGAAGGCCGAAATGGCGGCGGGTCATTTTGAAGTCGTTCATGCTGTCACCTCTGTTGGTTGTTGTTGATGTTGTTCAGTTATTGGCATTCACTGGATGCTTTCCGGTTCGGCCGGAAATGCGTGACACCTGCGGGTGTCGATCTCTGCGAAAAGCTGGGCACCGATGTCAGGGATGGCCGTGCCGGGACCGCGGACCTCGGAGGCGCGCAGCCCCGTGCCGTCGTTCAGCAGAAGGTCGTGGATCAGCGTCGGGCCGAGCGGCACGGAAACGGTGACGCGCGCGGCAAGCGCGTTTACGCCTGGCTGCGTCATGAGGCGAACCTCTTCGGGCCGAAAGGTGATCGTGACGGCGGATCCCGTGGTGAAGCTCAAGCGACGCGGCAGGACGAGGTTTTCGCCGCTCCTCAGGGCGATGACCGTCCTGCCTTCGCCGAGTTCGGCCACGGTCCCTTGGACAACGTTGGTCTGACCGATGAAGGTATTGACGAACAGGGTTTTCGGGCGGTCGTAGACGGCCATGGGCGTGTCGATCTGCTCGACATTGCCCTTGTTCATCAGCACCAGGCGGCTGGCCAGGCTCTGGGCTTCTTCCTGGTCATGGGTGACGATTAGCGTGGTGATACCGAGCGTCTTCTGGAGATGAAGAAGCTCGACCTGAAGATCGAACCGCAATGCCCGGTCGAGCGCGCCGAAAGGTTCATCAAGGAGCAGCAGTGACGGCCGACCCGCGATCGCGCGGGCGACGGCGACACGCTGCTGCTGGCCACCGGAGAGTTCGCGCGGCAGGCGATTTCCATAGCCATCGAGCCGCACAAGTGACAACATCTCGGCGACACGTGCCTTTCGCTCAGCGCGCGGCGTCTTCTGGCAGGCGAGCGGATAAGCAATGTTTTCCGCAACAGTCAGATGCGGGAAGAGCGCGTAGTTCTGGAATACCATGCCGATCCCGCGGGCTCGGGCCGAGACGTTGGCGAGGTCGTCATCTCCGAGCATGATCCTGCCTGCCTTCGGCTGGATGAGGCCGGCAATCGCCCTCAGCACCGTCGACTTGCCGCACCCGCTCGGCCCGAGAAGTGCGACGATCTCTCCGGCTTCAATATCGAAGGAAATGTCGCTGACGGCATTTTTCCCACCATAACTATGGGTGACGCCTCGAACACTGAGCTGCTTGCGATCGGCGGTCTTTGCAATATCTAGCATCTGGCTTTCCTGATCTTTGCGTGGCCGTGACCCTGCTCCAGCGTCGGAGCATGTTCATGCAAGGAGATCTGCAAAGGCTATGCCAATTTGACGAAACGGTATGACGGCGAATTTTAATTGGCTGAAATAATTACGCTATTTATGCTTTATATAGTTACGTAAATTTGTAATATTTTTATTTTGGCGTACAGTTCTTAAGTTTATATGTCTAAAGTTTCGTCACATTTGCGTCTAGCTTCGCATGCATTTGCCTAATTATCGACCGTCAGCCGTGTGAGATCAGTATGAGAATGGCGATTTCAGCAAAGACCAGAAAGATGCAGGCAGCCACGCCGGCGCGCGCGAAACGAGGATTTCGTGTAAAATACGCTCAGAAAATCGGCCCACAGGCGGTTTTTTAATCACTTTAAATTCGAAACACAATGCGCAACTACATGCGAAACATAGTGCGAAAGCATCTGAATGTCATAATTGACACATAGTTTCAACTGGTTATGTTTCCGACATGCCATCTGGCACGATGATTGCTTCGATGATCCCAGGAATTCATCCAGTCAAAACAAAGAGGGGATCACATGAGAAACTTGCAGACAATCCTGAAGGCTGGCGTCGCGAGCATGCTTATTTCCCTCCTCTCTATGTCCGCCTATGCGGCAGAGGGGGCTGCCGAGAAAATGGAGGCAGGCGCCGACGTCAGCAAACTTCCGGGCGTGGTACTGACCAAGAAGCTTGCAGACGCTCTCCCCGCTTCCATCAAGGCGTCCGGCACATTGAAAGTGGCGACGGACCTGACGCCGCCGATCAGCTTTCATGATGACGACGGCAAGCTCGTTGGCATCGACGCCGATATCGCCGCGGCCCTTGGGGTCATCCTCGGCATCAATGTCCAGATGACGGATTTGGGAGCAGGTGCTGCCATCGTTCCCGCCATCCTGTCCAAGCGGTTCGACATGACGATCTCGGGCATCAACGACGACGTCGAGCTAGAGAAGCAGGTCGATGTCATCGACTACATGTACGACGCCACCACGATCATGACGATCAAGGACAACCCGCTCGGCATCAAGAGCATGGAAGACCTCTGCGGCAAGAAGGTCGCCGTCCCGGTCGGCACCTTCCAGGGCAAGATGGTCGAGGCCGCGTCAAGGAACTGCCAGACGCCAATCAACATCATGGCGATCCCGAAGATGCCCGATGTGCTGCAGGCGGTGCGCACCGGCCGCGCCGACGCTACCGTCAACGGTTATGCGACCAGCGTCTATACGACAGAACACCAGACCGGCAACGGCAAGGGCCTGCAGGCGCTTCCCGAGATCCGTCTCGCCGTCGGCTATCTCGGCATGCTGACGGCAAAGGACAATCCGAAGCTCCGCGACACCGTCGTCGCTGCATTGCAACAGATGGTGGACAGCGGAGCATACGAGACGATCATGAAGAAGTGGAGCCTCGGCCCACTGGCGGTCAAGACCGTCAAGGTCAACGACGCAGCCAGCATGCCTGCGGAGTGAACCTCATGGCACTGTTCACCACGCAGACAACGACAATCAGCCTGCCGCCACCGGCCATGAGGTCGATCAAGTGGGGACAGTTCGCAACCGGTGCCAGTGCGATCCTCGCACTGACCCTGCTTGGCAGCGTCGTCGCGCAGAGCCAGAGCGTTCAGTGGTCCGAGATTCCGCGCTACCTCGTGCATCCCTCGATTCTCCGCGGCGTTCTCCTCACGCTTGAACTGACGGCCGGCGCCATGGTCTTCGGCATAGGCCTTGGCTGCCTTCTCGCCGTCATGGCAACGTCGACGAACTTTGTGCTGAAGGCGATTGCTGCGGGCTTCGTCTGGTGGTTTCGCGGCGTACCACTGATCGTCCAGATTTTCCTCTGGTTCAACATCGCGCTCTTCATTCCGCAGGTTGGAGTGGGACACTACAGCATCTCGATCAACGATCTGGTCACGCCGGCGCTTGCGGGCTTCCTGGCGCTCGGACTTCACGAGGCCGCCAACATGTCGGAAATCATCCGCAGCGGCCTTCTTGCCATCGACCGCGGGCAGCGGGAGGCCGCGACGGCACTCGGATTGAAGTCCCGGCAGACATTCCGGACTGTCATCCTGCCGCAGGCCGCACGCCTGATCGTGCCCCCGACCGGCAACCAGGCGATCGGCATGCTGAAGGCGAGCGCCATCGTCTCCGTCATCGGCATGCAGGACCTGCTGACACAGGCGCAGGTCATCTACGCCCGCAACTTCCTGGTGATCGAACTCTTGTTCGTCGCCTCGATCTGGTACCTCGCGATCACGACAGTGGCGTCGATCGGCCAGCACTATCTCGAAAAGAGCCTTCAGCCCAAATACCGCAACGGCAAGGACAAGACAGGTGGCGTCAAACGCGCCTGAGGATTCAGCCAACAACCAAGGGCGTCGCCAGAGCAGCGAGGCCTATCAGGGAAGTAACAAGGAGCACAACATGAAGCTAGGCATCGACAATATCAAACTGCCGGAATCCAAGAAGCGCGGCCCGCTCGCCAGCCTCGACCACGTCAAGGAGCTCGGGCTTGCGGGCATCTTCTTCTCGACGGCGCTGGACATGAGCCCGACGCTCGACATCGGCGAACTGCGCGAGATCAGGGCGAAGGCCGACGAGCTTGGACTCTACCTGGAAAGCGGCGTCGGCAAGATCAATCCCTATTGCAGCGCCGAGGAACCGGCCCTTCGAGCCGCCGGCGGCGGCGACATCATCGCCGGCTTCACCCGCATGATCGAGGCGAGTGCCGCCATCGGATGTTTCGAGCTTTGGGTCGCGCCCGGCAACTTCAAGTCCGAATATCGCGGCCGGCTGGCCAATGACCGCTTCCGCACCGATATCACCTGGGAAGACCAGTTGATCGGCATCGAGAAGGTTCTGCAGAAGCTCGCGCCTGTTGCTCGTGCGCATGGCGCGCACCTGAACATCGAGACCCATGACGAGATCACCTCCTTCGAGATCCTGCGGCTGATCGAAAAGGTCGGTCCGGATTGCATCGGCGCCGTCTTCGACACCGCCAATGGCCTGCAGCGGGCGGAGCATCCGGTCTTTGCGGCGAAGCGGCTCGCCCCCTATGTCCGCCAGACGCATATCAAGGACGCCTATGTCGGCCGCGCTCCCGGTGGCCTCGACTTCCAGACCCGCCCCGTCGGTGGTGGCATCGTCGATTTCGCGACCATCCTTCCGATTCTCGCTGAAGCAAACCCCGCGCTGAACCTCTCGCTGGAGGTCGCGGCCTCCGTCGCCGATAAGCCGCGCAAGGCCAATCCACGTCAGTGCATCGAGATCGACAATCCAATCTGGCGCGCCGGTCATCCTGATCTCAACGCGGAAGAACGTGCCGCCTATATGGCGCTCGTCGATGCCTACGAGACACGCGTAACATCTGGCGACGTTCCGGACTGGGAGGCTTACGAGGCCAGCCAGTATGGTTATCCCACCTACGAGCACCAGTCCTACGGATTCGACCAAGCGATCGCCTTCATCAAGCAGTCGGCACGTCACATCGAGGCGATCTGCAAGGACAAGGGAATCCTTCTTAACTCGCCAGCCGCGAGCAAGAAGGCGGCCTGACTGCCTGATAGGTCGGCGGTTTCGGCCGCCGCCGACAGCCAGCTTTTGGGGGAAATATCGAGTTGCGCACAAACATTCTTATGGAAAATATTAGGGTGCACCGATATCGGATATGTCACGGTTTCCGGCACCCGCCGGGTGCTGCGGCAGAGCCTGGAGAAGAACGATGAAGAAGACGCGCCGCCAGAGCCTGAAATCACCCGCGACCGCGAACGGTCCGGCGGATAGTTCGGACAATGACGATGTTTCCGAGCGCATTCGTAACACGCTTGCCGCAGCAATCGGAGAAGGCGCGCTTAAGCCCGGAACCAAAATCCTCGAGGAGGCGATCGCGGAGCATTTCGGGGTGAGCCGCACTGTCGTTCGCGGCGCGCTGGGTGTGCTGGAAAGCGATCACCTGCTGGAACGCAAGCGAAACCGCGGGACATTCGTCGCGGAGCCGAGCATCGACCAGGCGAAGAGCCTCTTCGAGGCACGGCGCAAACTGGAACGGCTGTTGCTTGAACTCGTCATCTCGCGCGCCACGCGGGAGCAGCTCGATGCGCTGGAGCGCCTGACAGACGAGGAAGAGCACATCCACCAACACGGCGACGAGAAGTCGAAGACGGTGCTCTCGGGGAAATTCCACATCGTCCTCGCCGAACTCGCCGGAAATCCGGTGTTGACAGAAATGCTGTCCAAGATCGTCGCGCGCCTGTCGCTCGTCATGTCGCTCTACGAAGAAGATCGAAAGGACGACTGCGGTGCCGACCACCACCGCATGATCGTTACGGCGCTGAAGGCGAAAGACCTCGCCAAGGCACAGGACTTGATGGAGCATCATCTCGCAGACATTGAAGGGCGCGTACGCCTCACGGAGGGCCAGGGCGATCGGCATACGTTTCTGGCAGTGTTGGAGAACTTCTCATGAGCCTATCTGCTCGAGGCGGGGCAGTGGCGCTTCCTTGATAACACGTGTGCTTGTGTCGCCTTGATGTTGGAGTGGACGGCCCCTGAACGGCATCGAAATGTGCCAGAGTGAGCTGTTAAGATCTCAATCGAAGGGGCCGCCCATGGACAAGATTATTCGTATTGGCATGGATACGTCAAAACATGGTTTTCAGCTGCATGGCGTAAATACTGAAGAGAAGTCGGTCTTGCGTGAGAAAATGCGACGCAAGGAGATGATCGACTTCTTCACGACCTGCCCGCCAACTTTGGTCGCGATCGAGGCCTGTGGTGGTTCGCATCATTGGGCACGGCTGCTCGCCTCATTCGGGCATGCGGTAAAGATGATCGCACCACAACTTGCTAAGCCCTACGTCAAACGGAACAAGAACGACGCGGCCGATGCCGAAGGGCTTTGCGAAGCAGTGAGCCGCCCAACAATGCGATTTGTTCCGGTTAAGACAGTTGATGAACAAGCGGCACTCATGCTGATCAGCGTCCGTACCCGCCTCATCGCCAACCGCACCCAACTCGCCAACGCAATCCGGGGCTACGCCAATGAGTTTGGTGTTTCCGCAGCCAAGGGGCTGGCGCATATCCCTATGCTGCTTGAAAGGATACAGGCCGACGCGACTGTGCCAGAGCTCGCACAGGAATTGTTCATGAGCCAGGCCGAGGAATACGCTCAACTGGCAAAGAAGATTGCGGATGTGGAGGCCAAGTTAAAGGCATGGCAGCGTAACGACGAACGCAGCAGACGTCTCAGCACCATTCCCGGCATTGGCCCAATCGGTTCGGCTCTTTTGATCATGAAGACACCCGTTCCGGAGCTGTTCCAATCTGGCCGCCAGTTCGCAGCCTGGATAGGGTTGACGCCAAAAGATCACTCGACCGGCGGCAAGCTGCGGCTCGGTGGTATCACGCGAGAGCCGGCGATGAAGCTCTGCGGGCCGTCTTGGTGGCAGGAGCAACCGCTGTCATTCATCACGCGCGGCGATCTGGTAAGGCTTCTCAATGGTTGGCGGAACTGCTCAGACGTAAGCCGCCTAAACTGGCAGCTGTCGCACTTGCCAACAAGATGGCGCGCATAGCTTGGAAACTCATGATCTCTGGGCAAACATACAGCGCACAATCAGGAGCAGCTTTGACGGGATGCGCCACATGAAGATTGGCGAGCAAGAACCCTGGATATCCTGATCTTCACCACGTGTTGGTGATACAACAACTTGCAGGATAATAGCAGATGGTGTGATCGATCGATCCGGGACACAGGATACTCCGGAAATCCCTTTGGCTCCTCAAGGCCGCCTTGATGTTTGGGACCTGTGTTGCGGAAACCATCTTGGCCAGCGTTCATGTGCGGACGCAACAACACGCTGGACATATGGACGCAAGCGATCTGGTCAAATTATCTCGAGATATCTTGCAAGTCGGGGGCCGTCCACATAGGGGATATGAACCGGAGACCCATTTTTTATCGAAGCGGTCGAAGTTTCATGGATGTTCGAGTCTGGAGACTGAAGAGAAATCCCCACGCGCTAACGCCACAACGCCGAAATTGGTACGGCGGACAGGCGTTCCCCGAACGGGACCACCTTGTCATGGTCGTACAGGACAATGCCTGAAACAAACCGCTCCCCACATGCTTCGGCCAACATTCGCAATCCGGAAAAATCGGAAGTTGAGACGGATGCTGCCGCTTTTATCTCGATACCGACGACCCTCCCTCTTCTGTCTTCGATGACAATATCGACTTCGTTCTGCTGCTTGTCACGAAAGTGCGAAAACTCAAAGCGGGTTTGTCCGCTGCTTGCGAGTTTAAGGATCTCGCCAAAGACGAAAGTCTCCAGCAGCGCTCCGAACGGCCCCCTGTCATCCCGGAGTCTCTCGAGAGAGAGGTCACGAAGTGAAGCGAGAAGACCAGAATCGAGGAAATGTATTTTGGGGGTCTTGGTCAGGCGCTTCAGTTTGTTGGAAAACCAGGGTTGGATCGTTCTGGCGAGGAATAGGCTCTCGAATATGCCAACGTACTTTTGCGTTGTGACGTGGTTCATCCCGATGACAGAGCCAATTCCGGAATAGTTCACGAGTTGTCCCGAATGTTCTGCTAGAATGCGTAGCAGACGCGGCATCTGTGCGATCTGCTCGATTTGCGCAACATCGCGAACGTCGCGTTGAACGATCGCTTGGATATAATCCGCATACCAGTCCTGTCTGCGGTTTAAGTTTTTGCGACCTAGTGCCTCGGGATACCCACCTGCCAGAACTGCAGCCATCAGGTCGCCGCCGATGATTGGTTCTCCGGCTTTAGCTTCGTTTCGGAAGGCGTCGACCAAAAAGCTTCCAGCGGCCGTTCGAATTTCGCTTTGAGCGAGCGGCAGCAATCGGACGACTTCCATGCGCCCTGCGAGCGAGTCTGCCACGCGTGGCAGCGTCATGAGATTGGCTGAGCCGGTCAGGAGGAAACGCCCTGGACGCTCGTCGGTATCCACGCTTTCCTTGATCGCCAACAACAGCTCGGGAGCGCGCTGAATTTCGTCGAGAATGGCGCGATCCATTCCTCTTACAAAGCCAACTGGATCCCGTCGCGCGGCGTTGAGCGTCGTCGCATTGTCCAGCGTGTAATACTCCATCCCCTTGTTGGCCATCTTCTTGGCCAGCGTCGTTTTTCCGGATTGGCGAGGACCCACGATCAGCACGACCCGCGTATCTAACATGGCGTCGGAAATGCGTTGCTCAACGAGCCTTGGATACAGCGGTATAGCTTCATTCCTTTGATGACCGTTTGAAACTATGATAATGACCGATTGAAAGTCAAGGAATGACCAATTGAAATCAACATGGCGACTGATTGAAACCTGAGCCCAATAAAGGTGGCACGTCGATGTCGATGATGTCATCGCCCGAGGCGGTCGAATCCTCCCGGTTCCATGCGACACCGAGCCCGATCTTGAAGGCTACTCCTCTCACCTTCTTGAGTTCGAAGCCGCGGTTCAGCAAATCCTGTGTCCATCCCGGCACGAAGCCGAAGCGAAGACCGGTGGAGACAGGTGATACCAGCAAGAAGGTGTGAGCGCAGGTGTAAGCGACATTGTCGGTCAGATCATGCTCGTAAAACTTTGCGTCCGGTCGATCGGCGTGCTGCCGGAAAAGGCGGGCGACCAGATCCGTCCTTTCGCCCTTGGTCTCTTCAACGACATGCGCCCGTTGCTGAAGCCGGACACGCTCTTGATGAAGCTCCATCGCGCGATGGCCGTCTATGCGCATTCGAAACGCTACTATTTCGCAAGCGCCCAGCGACGGCATGAAAGTTGTAGAGACTGTGGGAGTTGCAGAGTGGTAGTAGCATATCCTAATTTCCCTTTAAGAGTGTAACTTTGAAATGATTCTGCTAAAAGGTTTTGGTGATAATTATCGGGCGAGCCGTTACGACGGATACGATTCCCATCGAAGGCTTTGATGTGGCTTTG
>NZ_AJWE01000030.1:0-7901 GCF_000281145.1 Rhizobium sp. CF142
CGGTCATCGGCTTGCCCGCCACTGTGCAGATCGATGCCGAGAATGCAGAAGCGACATTGCGGGCAGGGCTCGAAGCCTTGCTGCCGCAGGCCGGTGCTTTGCTCGGACCATTGACGACGCTGCTGTCAGCGGCTTTCGATCGCGGGGCGATCGCCATCGAAGCAGGCGGCAGTCGTGAGGACTACGAGCAGGGGATAGCTGTCCTACTCGACGGCCTCGCCGATCACCTGCGGCGGTAGCTCGACCAGCGGCGCCGGAATATCGCTGCTCTTCTCCGGCGATTTGCAGATATCGGCGATGACGCAGCGCTCGCATTCCGGGCGACGGGCCTTGCAGGTATAGCGGCCATGCAGGATCAGCCAGTGATGGGCGTGATAGAGGTAGTGCTTCGGAACAACCTTCATCAGCCGGTCTTCCACCTCGTCGGGCGTCTTTCCGGGGGCGAGCCTGATGCGGTTGGCGATGCGAAAGATATGGGTGTCAACCGCCATCGTCGCCTGGCCGAAGGCCATTGAGAGTACGACATTGGCGGTCTTGCGGCCGACGCCCGGCAGGCGAACCAGCTCCTCCCGGGTCTCCGGCACCTTGCCGCCGAATTCATCGACCAGCATCTGCGAGAGCGCGATGACGTTCTTCGCCTTGTTGCGGTAGAGGCCGATCGTCTTGATGTGCTCGCGAACCTTCTCCTCGCCGAGATTGAGCATTTTCTGCGGCGTATCGGCGATCTTGAAGAGCGCGCGCGTCACCTTGTTGACGCCGGCATCCGTCGCTTGCGCAGAGAGTGCCACTGCCACGACGAGGGTGAAGGGATTGGTGTGTTCCAGTTCACCTCGCGGCTCAGGGCGCTGGATGGAGAAACGGTGGAAGATCTCCTCGCGCTCGGCCAATGAATAGGCGGTCTTCACCGCCGCCACCGGCTTGCGGCGGACGATCACACTCGATTTTTGCGACGATTTGATAACGGATTTGAGTTTCGGATTCGCCATGGAAAATCTATACTCACTGGCCATGATGGAAAGCAACGCCGACAGCCGTAACGATCAGCCTGTTTTCGCAGCCGAACTCTTTCCTTACCGCTCGCTCGGCCGGAAGGGTTTTAAGGTGTTGCTCAGTGTTTCCGGCGCCGTCTGCTTCGTCTACGGCATGTTCTTTATAGTCACCGGCGCCTGGCCGATCGGCTTCTTTTTCGGGCTGGATTTCCTGCTGCTCTACGGCGCCTTCTGGCTGAGCTACCGATCCGGCAGGGTGCGGGAAGAGGTGACGGTTTCGCGCACAGATGTGTCCGTGCGCAAGTTCTCTCCGTCCGGCCGGATGATCGAGCACCACTTCAATCCATTCTGGACGCGCTTCCTCGTGCGGCGGCATCAGGAAATCGGCATTCTCTCCATGCATATTTTCGGGGAGGGCAAACGTACGGATGTCGGCTCCTTCCTCAATCCCGATGACCGCGAAAGCTTCGCCAAGGCCTTCAAGCGCGCGCTGGCAACGGTAAAGCAGCGTATCTGAGACGTTGCGTAAGAATCGGGGCGCAAGAAACGGGTGGTTTGGCTGCCCGCCCTTGATTATCTCCTTTGTAAAGGAGAAAGACGATGAACATGATCGCGAAGCTCGACACAGATATCACTCCTGATGGCCCTGATTACGATATCGTCCGTCAGGTCATCGAACTCATCAGCGAGGAATATCGCGACCAGCCGTCGCTGGAAGCGATTGCCGCTCGGTTGCACCAGTCGCCGACGCAGCTCCAGAAGACCTTTACGCGCTGGGCCGGCCTTTCGCCGAAAGCCTTCCTGCAAGCAGTGACGCTCGACCACGCAAAGCGGCTGCTGCGCAAGGAAGAGATGCCGTTGCTCGAAACCTCGATCGAGGTCGGTCTTTCCGGTCCCAGCCGCCTGCATGACCTGTTCGTGACGCATGAGGCAATGTCTCCGGGCGAATGGAAGGCGAAGGGCGGCGGGCTGACGATCCGCTACGGGTTCCATACCTGCCCCTTCGGGACGGCCCTCGTCATGGTGACAGATCGGGGCCTTGCAGGCCTCGCCTTCAGCGATTCCGGTGATGAGAAGGCCTGCCTTGAGGATATGACCTGCCGTTGGCCGAATGCGGAATATGTGGAAGACCGTCAAGCGACGGCGCCTTACGCCGAGCGCATCTTCCAGCCGGGCCGTTGGACGTCGGAACAGCCATTGCGGGTTGTGCTGATCGGAACGGATTTCCAGGTCAGCGTCTGGCAGAGCCTTCTGAAAATCCCTTTCGGCAAAGCCGTGACCTACAGCGATATTGCCAAGGACATCGGACGGCCGACTGCCATGCGTGCTGTCGGTGCGGCGGTCGGGGCCAACCCGATTTCCTTCGTCGTGCCCTGCCACCGTGCACTCGGGAAAAACGGGGCGTTGACCGGTTACCATTGGGGTCTGACCCGCAAACGGGCCATGCTTGGCTGGGAATCGGCGCACGCCTGAGCGATTGGGATCAGCCGAAGCCGTCAGGCGGCTTCGGTGAGCTCCAGCAATGCTCTTGCCGCGCTCTCGTCGGTGATCAGCGTGTTGCAGCCGATGCGCTTGATCGTTGCGCGAATCGCGACCGCCCGATGCGCGCCGCCGGAGGAAAGTACGATATGTTTCGCCTCCTTCAGCGTATCGAGATCCACCGACATCACCCGCTGATTGATCGAGTGGTCGACGGAATTGCCGTCCTTGTCCAGAAAGTTGAACATGGTGTCGCAGACGCAGCCGGCATCGATCAGCTGCTGCAGTTCGGCCTTCGAAATCCATCCCTCGGAGAGCGATGTCGAATGCGGGCCTATATCGCCGCAGCTGACGATCGCGAGATCAAGGTTTTCCGCCAGCCGATAGATCGTATCGAGCCCGCATTTTTCGATGAGGTTGCGCTTGGTCTCGGTGGAATCGACCAGCAGCGGGGCCAGGAACATATAGCATTCCGCGCCGAGCTGATTGGCAAGGCGCCAGGTGTAGTCAATTGGGTTTGTCTGGTGGACGGCGACGATGCCGCCGAGCAGGGAGACGATCTTGCAATTGTCGCGGCGTGGCGGGCGGAAGCTCGCGAGCGAGGCCGTCATGGTGCGGCCCCAGCCGACGCCGATCGTATAATCGTCCGGAATGGCCTCCGACAGGAACTGGCCGAGCGCCAGACCGACATTCTTTGCCAGTGAATTCACGTCACAATTGGCGGGTTCCGGTACGACGATCGCCTCATCGAGGCCATAGGCCCTTTCCAGCTTGACCGAAAGCTCCACACAGTCGCCGATCGAGTCGTTGATCCATATCTGCACTTCGCTGCGCTTCATCGCCTCGTCGAGCAGGCGGATGACGGTCGTGCGGCTGATGCCGAGCTGTTCGGCGACATCCTTCTGGGTCAGGCCCTCATTGTAATAGAGCCATGCAGCCCGTAGCCGGAGCGAGGAGGCTTCGGAATAGGCAGTATGCGTGCCGCGTTTCAGCTTGACCACATCTCCTCCCGCGCCGATTTCGCCCTAGATCTTTGCTATCGATAGCATAAGGTTGTGGCATCGGCTTTGTTCCCGCGATAATGCCGGGTGTGACACTTATGTCAATTGAAATGCACAAATGTCCTTGACTTTTCGTTGCTGGAGCGGCGATAGTCAGGGTCGACAACATCGTTCTTGTCCGTCCGAGGAGGACAATGTGCGGGCATGCGGAAAGTCTCGACCGGCCTTTAAGCCGCAGGCGGCATCGCTTGCGATGTGCTCGTCGTATTCCGGCGTTGGGAGCCCCGCACCCGGGAACACCGCCAGTGTCTCTCACGTTTATGACTCATCCGTGACGGACGCGCGACTATTCGCCTGCTGCATGCAAACCATCTGTCCTTAGATCACCTCTTTGCCGGGCGGAACTCGCGCCGGTCCGCAGCCCAAGTTCACAAAGGAATTTGACCATGACATCCAAGCTTGACCAACTCCGCGAGATCACAACCGTCGTCGCCGACACCGGCGATATCCAGGCTGTCGCTCGCCTGAAGCCGGTTGATTGCACGACCAACCCTTCCATCGTTCTCAAGGCGCTGGGCACCGACATGTTTGCCGACGACATGAAGGAAGCGATCGCCTGGGGCAAGAAGCTCGGTGGTGATGCCGATGCTGCCGCCGCAGCCGTTGCCGATCGCCTCGCGATCTCCGTAGGTGCTGCCCTCGTAAAGCTCGTTCCCGGCCGCGTTTCCACCGAAGTCGATGCCGATCTCTCCTTCGATACCGAAGCTTCGCTGAAGAAGGCACGCAGCATCATCGCAGCCTACAAGGAGCGCGGCATCGAGAAGGATCGCATCCTCATCAAGCTCGCTTCCACCTGGGAAGGCATTCGCGCAGCGGAAGTCCTGCAGAAGGAAGGCATCGATTGCAATCTGACGCTGCTCTTCTCCAAGGCTCAGGCAATTGCGTGCGCTGACGCCGGCGTGTTCCTGATCTCGCCCTTCGTCGGCCGTATCCTCGACTGGTACAAGAAGTCGACCGGCAAGGATTTCACCGCCGAGGAAGATCCGGGCGTTCTGTCCGTTCGCGATATCTACAACTACTACAAGGCAAACGACATCAAGACGGTTGTCATGGGCGCTTCGTTCCGCAACACCGGCGAAATCGAAGCGCTGGCTGGTTGCGATCGTCTGACCATCGCTCCGAACCTGCTCGACGAGCTTTCCAACGATCAGGGCAAGCTTGAGCGCAAGCTGTCGCCGGAAACCAAGAAGGCCGAGCCGAAGATCACGATCGACGAGAAGACCTTCCGCTGGATGATGAACGAAGATGCCATGGCGACAGAAAAGCTCGCAGAAGGCATTCGCGCATTCGCAAAGGACCTCGGCACGCTGCGCAGCCAGGTCCGCAAGGAACTGCAGCTCGCTGCCGCTTAAGGCCACGCAAGCCGCACTTTGACGAAAGGCGCGGGTGCTGCTGGCATCCGCGCCTTTTTCATCTTCAGATCAAGGGCATAGAGGCTGGAGGATTGCAGTGGCCGATGAGGATGACGGAAATTCGCTGATCTCGCTTGCCTACAAGCATGCAAGCTTCATCCTCTCGGCGCTTGGCGGTTTCATCGTCTTTCTGCTCCTGACGTCGCGGGACGTCAGCGCCAGCAATATCCTGTCCGGCTGGAATGCCGCCGCCATCATCTTCATTGCGCTGAGCTGGCGCAAGATGCTGCGGGCGACTGTCGAAAGCATCAAGAAACGCTCCGAGGATCTCGATTTCTCCGACACCTTTCTGCTCTTCCTGTCGATCGTGGCTGCCCTTGCCAGCATTGCCGGTATCGGCATCGAGCTTCATTCGGTCAAGGAGGCGCCGCCCGACATTGCGTTTGCGCGCGCGGCGGCGGCGATCCTGACCATCATGATCTCCTGGCTTTTCCTGCACACGCTCTTCACGATCCACTATGCGCATTATTTCTATGGCGGACCGGAGAAGGGCGACGGGCTGAAATTCCCTGATGGCATAGAGGAGCCTGCCTATTGGGACTTCCTCTATTTCTCCTTCACCATCGGCGTGGCGGCTCAGACGGCCGATGTCGCCGTAACCTCGACATCGATGCGCAAGCTCACGCTGCTGCATGCGCTCTTGTCGTTCCTTTTCAACACCACCATTCTGGCACTTGCGATCAATGTTGGGGCAAGTTTGCTTTAGAGCCTTTCCGCAGATCGGAAGAGGTTCTCGAATTCGGCGAGATCACCCGAGGCGACATCCGAGATCGCCCAGAACGTCAGTCCACCATCCGACCATTGCACCATGTTGTAGCCGTCGTGCTCCGTTGTCGTCTGTGCACCGGAAGCCGTAGGCCAGATGAACAGGTTGATGACGTGGCCATGGCGTCTGTAGACAAGGGCGGCAACAGCGCGACCGCCGATATAATCGACACGCCCGCCGACCAGCGGAAAGCCGTCCTTGGAAAGATCGCTGACCGGCGGCGAGAAATCGATCTTGCCGTTGAACCAGGGCTTCACCGTATGCTGGTCCGATGTCAGGACGTCGGTCAGATGATCCGCCATCATTGAGCGGACATGGCTCGCCATGATTTCGTCCTGCAGGATCAGGGTTTGCGACGGTGCATTGATGAACAGGAAGCCGCTGGCCGCCAGCACGGCAAGCGATGGCACGAAACTCCACTGCCGGACGAAGTCCAGGGCGCGGCGCCAGAAGACCGGTTGGCGCGGCTGAGGCAGGTTGGCGGCCGCCGCCGTCTGTTCGAAGGATAGCATGGTCAGGACCTGCGAACGCAAGGCTTCGGGCGGTCTCCATCGCACGCCATCCTGATCGATGATCTCTCTCACGGCAGCGACCCTTTCCATCTCCGCCCGGCAATTCTCGCAGGTCGCCAGATGATCCTCGAACTGCGTTGCATGGACGGAATCCAGTTCGCCATCGATAAAACCGTGCAGCATGATGCGCCATTCGGGGCAGCCTCTCTGATGGGCTTCACTCATCCTGCCGCCTCGCTTCGGTCGCACGCATCCCAAGCTTCGCCAAATTCGCGCCGAGCTCTCGCAAGGCGCGACATGACGGTGCCGATCGGCGCATCGATGATTTCGGCGATCTGCCGGTAGGAGAGATCCTCGAGCTCGCGCAGGACGAGGATTTCGCGCATCGTTTCCGGAAGCTTGCTGATAACGGCGCGCACGCGCTGCTGCTCGCTTTGCCGGATCAGTGCCGTCTCGGGAGAATCCTCTTCCGATGCGACCTGGTAGCCTTCATCTTCGTCAGGATCGCCACCACCGGTATCGTCCAGATGCCACTCGAAATGTGCCTTGCGGCGATCCTGCTGGCGCCAGACATGGCAACAGTTCCTGACGATCGCAAAGAGCCAGGAACGCGGATCGCCGCCACGATAGGTTTCGAAATTGCGGTAGGCGCGCAGGAATGCTTCCTGGACGATATCCTGGGCCGCTTCGGCGTCGCGGCTGAGAAAGCGGGCGAAATTATAAGCCGCATCCAGGTGCGGAATAATCATATCCTGAAAACGCTGCATGAACTCATGCTGGGCGGCTGTCGCGGCCGTCGAGGTGATCCGTTCGCCGCCGGACTTCTCCGAGACCATGAGATGGAACAGCCGCGTCGCGCTGGCAAGAAACACCGCTAGTGGTGATGGTCGAATGCGTGCCCGCGACGCTTGCCAGACGAGCAATTGCATCCAGTCGTTCGATCCGACGGGATAGGTGATCTGAGCGTTTGTCATCATCCTCCCTGCCTCAACAGCAGCCGATTGGGACGTGAGATCCGCGGGCATCAGATGCGGTCTCCTGCAGTCTAGACCGATCGGCGTGCGGTTTTATTCCAGAAAATGTCGATTTATTTGCGCTCAGTCTGGCGTTGGCGCTGCGCAGCAAAAATAGCATAACATTTCCAATTACTTGAAAGAATGTCAGTCGAAATTGGGAATAAGTGTGAGGTGCCTTCGATCTAGTTCGTCAGCGAGGACATCCGAGAAATCGCAGTCTTCGCCAGTCGAAATGCCATCAACAAGAGGAGGCATATTCATGTTCACTATGTCACGTCGCGCTGTCCTGGGATCGGCTGCCGCCGCGGCCGCATTCGGTCTGTCGTCGAAGCTCGAATTCGTCATGCCGGCATTTGCCGAGACACCGCTGGAGCCGACGGTCGGTTTCTACAAATACAAGGTCGGCGATATCGAGGTCACGGCGATCTATGACGGCATCTGGAAGAAGCCGCATGATCCGGCCTTCATCAAGAACGCCTCGATCGAAGACACGAAGGAGGCGCTTTCCAAGGCAGGATTGACGACCGAATTCATGCCGATCCCATTGACGGTGGTCGTCCTGAAGGTCGGCGGCCGCACGATCATGATGGATGCCGGTTCCGGCGTCGGTCAATGGCAGGAAAATGCCACGCATCTGCCGGCGAACATGGCGGCGGCCGGTATCGA
>NZ_AJWE01000031.1:0-46656 GCF_000281145.1 Rhizobium sp. CF142
GGCTCGGCGGCGAGCCGATAGCCGTTGATGCCGGCCGTAACGACGGCAAGCTGATTGCCCAGCTTCAGACACTCGTCGCCCAGAAGCCGGATGCGCTCGTCCAGATCCTCGGCACGCTTAGCGTCATCGATCCCTGGCTGAAGAAGGCCCGTGACGCAGGCATTCCGGTGCTGACCGTCGACGTCGGTTCGACCAATTCGATCAACAACACGACGTCGGACAATTGGGGCATCGGCAAGGATCTCGCCCTGCAACTCGTCTCCGATATCGGCGGCGAAGGCAATATCGTCGTCTTCAACGGCTTCTATGGCGTGACACCCTGCGCCGTCCGTTACGACCAGCTCGTCAACGTCATCAAGTATTTCCCGAAGGTGAAAATCCTCCAGCCGGAACTGCGTGACGTCATCCCGAATACGGTCCAGGACGCCTTCGCGCAGATCACCGCGATCCTCAACAAATATCCGGATAAGGGCTCGATCAAGGCCGTCTGGTCGGCCTGGGATATTCCGCAGCTCGGCGCCACGCAGGCGATCGCCGCTGCCGGCCGCAACGAGATCCGCACTTATGGCGTCGATGGCAGCCCGGAAGTTCTCCAGCTCGTTGCCGATAAGAACTCGCCGGCTGGCGCCGATGCTGCCCAGCAGCCCGCAGAGATCGGCCGTGTCGCAGTGCGCAACGTCGCCCAGCTGCTCGCCGGCCAAACGCTGCCGCGTGAGACCTATGTTCCGGCGCTGCTCGCCAACAAGGAAAACGTCTCCGAGATCATCAAGAAGCTCGGCATCGGCTGATATCAAGGCGGACCTTGCGGCTAGCGCCGCAGAGTCCGCATGTCCCTGGAAAGCGGCATCATGACTGAACCCGTCCCGACGCAAGCGACCGACAATGACGATGTCATCATTCGCTTCGATCACATCGTCAAGCGCTTCGGCGGCGCCCAGGCGCTCGCCGACGCATCGCTCGCTATACACCGCGGCACCGTCCACGGACTCGTCGGACAGAACGGCGCCGGCAAATCGACACTGATCAAGCTGCTCGCCGGGTTGCATGTTGCAGACGAGGGCGGGATTGAAATCGAAGGCAAGGCCTATGATCGGCTGACGCCGCATCTCAACGAAGAGCTCGGCATCCATTTTATCCATCAGGAAAGACTGCTGGTGCCGACATTCACCGTTGGCGAGGCCTTGTTCCTCGGCCGTGAGACGCGGCTTGCGAAAACTCCCTTCCTCGATCGCCGGGCGATGCAGAAGCGCGCCAGCGAGCTCCTTGCCAACTATTTCGGGATCAATCTGCGGAAGAACGCCCTTATCGGCGAGCTCTCGACCGCCGAAAGGCAGATCGTCCAGATCACCCGCGCACTGCTTCACCAGCCGAAAGTTCTCGTCTTCGATGAGCCTACCGCAGCCCTGGTGCGGCGCGAGGCCGAGATCCTCTTTCGCCTGATCCGCCGACTGCGCGACGAAGGCGTGACCATCATCTACATCTCGCATTACCTCAACGAGATCGAAGAACTCTGCGATCACGTCACCGTGCTGCGCAACGGCCGGGATGTGGCCTCGCTGCCGATTGGCGAAACTTCGGCCAAGGCGATCGCCAGCCTGATGATTGAGCGCGACATCGCCGAAATGTTCCCCAAGCGCCAGGTCGATCTCGGCGAAGCGATCCTGAACATCCGCGGACTTTCAGCGCCCAACCGGTTTGACGATGTCAGCTTCAGCCTGCGCCGCGGCGAGGTGCTCGGCATCACCGGTCTGCTCGGCTCCGGTGCCAAAGATTTGATCCGGACACTCTTCGGCCTGGAGCAGGCCGCAAGCGGCGAGATCGAAATCGAGGGCCGAGCAGCACAGCCGCGCAGCCCGGCAAAGGCCGTCGACCGTCGGCTTGCACTTGTTCCTGAGGATCGGCGCGGGCACGGCGTCGGCCTCGATCTCAGCGTAACAGAAAATGTCACGCTCCCAAGCCTTGCCCGCTACAGCCGTTTCGGTTTCCTCGATCGCAAGCGTGAACGCTCCGATACCGATGACCTGATCAGGCGGCTGCAGATCAAGACGGCCGGGCGCGATGAGCTGGTCCGCACACTCTCGGGCGGCAATCAGCAGAAAGTGGCGATCGCCAAATGGCTGAGCCGCCAGTCGGAAATCTACCTGCTGGACGAGCCGACCGTCGGCGTTGATATCGGCTCGAAGGTCGAGATCTATGCGCTGATCGGCGAACTTGCCGCCCGCGGGGCCGGCGTCATCGTGCTCTCCTCCGACCTGCCGGAGCTCGTCGGCATCACGGACCGGATCCTGGTGTTCTTCCGCGGCAGGCTGATCCGGGAGCTAGACTCCTCCAAAACCACAACGGATGAAGTCCTGTCGATCTCGACCGGCGCTTCGGAAGGATTGCGCCATGTCGGCTGACGTTCACTTCGCTCCTCTTTCCGCCGCGTCCTCGGAACCCGTGACGCAATCGAAGGGCGCGGCAGCCGTCGCGGCGCTCCGCTTCGGCTCGTTGCTTGCTTTTGCGGCCATCCTCGTCGTGTTCTCGCTGACGGCGCCCTATTTCCTCTCGGTCGGCAATATCGGCAATGTTCTCGGCCAGTCTGCCATTTCGGGCGTGCTGGCGATCGGCTTGACCGTGGTGCTGATTGCCGGCGGCTCGAATGTCGTCACCGGCGGCATCGACCTGTCGCTTGCCGCCAATATGGGCCTGAGCGCTGCAGTCTATGCGACACTAATCCAGCTCGGTTATGGCGACGCAACAGCGGCAGCCGCGGCCTTGCTGACCGGACTTGCGATCGGCGCGGTCAACGCTGTCGCCGTCGTGCTCGCGGGCATCGTCCCGCTGCTAGCAACGCTCGCAGTGATGAATGTTGTCGCCGGTCTCGAACTCGTCCTGACGCAGAATACCGTTGTGCCCGCTTCGACCGATTTCCTCACGACGGTATCGGCCTCGGATAGTTTCGGCATTCCCGTTCTCGCCTACGTGGTGATCGGCTTTACAACAATTGCCACCGCCATCGTGCAATACACGCCGATCGGGCTCCGGCTCTATGCCGTCGGCGAGTTTCCGGATGCGGCGCGCGCCGCCGGGCTGCCGCTCAAGCGGCTGCTTGCCGGGGCCTTCATTGCCAGCGGGCTCTGCGGTGGTTTTGCCGGCATTCTCTCGGTTTCCTATCTCAGCGGCAGCACGACCGGTTCGGGCGAAGCGCTGCTGCCCGTCGTCGTCATCGCGTTGCTCGGCTCGGTCTTTTCGCGGCGGCTGGTGCCAACTGTTCCGGGAACACTGATATCGGCACTGTTCATCGGCTTCCTTACCAATGGCTTCCAGCTCCTGAACCTGCCGAGCACGCTCGTCAGCGGCGTGCAGGGCCTTCTCATTCTGATTGTCGTGTCGGCCACGACATTGCTGCGCAAGCGGGAGATCTGACATGTCCGCCTCGACTTCAACCGGACGCTCGCTCGCGGGGCTCGCACGCTTTGGCCTGATCGTAGCACTCATCGCAGTTTTCTCTGTCTTCTCTATCCTGGCGCCGACATTCCTGACACCAGGCAACCTGCAGAGCATTCTGGTCAACAATTTCACGCTGCTCGCCGTCATCTCGATCGCCATGACCTTCGCCGTCTCCGCAGGCGGCATCGATCTGTCGGTCGGCACTGCCGTCGATTTTGCAAGTTTCGCCTTCGTCTCCCTCGTTCTGGCGGGCCAGCCGGTGCCGCTCGCGTTGCTCGCCGGCCTTGCAGCCGGCGCACTGGTCGGCGCGTTCAATGCCGTTCTTGTATCTGTGATCGGCGTTGCACCATTTCTGGCGACACTCGGCACCCTGTTTATAGGCCGTAGCATCCAGCAATTGCTGACCAATGGCGGAAATCCGGTCTATCTGCCGCCCTCGGGCGTGCCGGACGCCTTCCGCTTCGTCGGTCACGGCACGATCGCCAATGTGCCGGTTCCGCTGGTGATTGCCGCGGTCGTCATTGCCGGTGCTGCCGCCGTGTTCGCCCGGACGCGTTTCGGGCGGGTGGTGGTCTCGATCGGCATTCAGCCAAGCGTCGTGCGCTATTCCGGCATCGGCCTTGGCGCTCCTGTTGCCGCCACCTTCATTCTCGCCGGGCTGATTGCCGGTGTTGCCGGCCTTATCCTGACGGCGACTGTGACAGTCTACATCCCCTCCTCCGGCAACGCGTTCCTGCTGAACGCCATCGGCGCGACCTTTATCGGCACGACGCTGTCGCCGCTCGGCCGGCCCAATATCCTCGGGACCGTCCTCGGTGTCCTGCTCCTCAGTGTCGTTGCCAACGGCCTGCTGCTGACGGGCCTGAACTTCTACTGGCAGCAGGTCGGCACCGGCACGCTCATCTTTGCCGTGCTCGCCTTCAGCTTCATCAACAGAAAAACAGTCGGCGCCTGAATCGCACCTCGCCGACCGATGCAGGAAGAATAAAATGACCCGTGAAATCAGGCTCAACGCCTTCGACATGAATTGCGTCGGACACCAGTCGCCAGGGCTGTGGCGGCATCCACGCGACAAGTCCTGGACCTACAAGGATCTCGACTATTGGGTGCATCTGGCAAAGACGCTGGAGCGCGGCAAGTTCGACGGTCTCTTCATCGCCGACGTGCTCGGCGTCTATGATGTCTTGAACGGCAATGTCGATGCCGCATTGCGCCATTCGGCGCAGTTGCCGGTCAACGATCCGCTACAGCTCATCCCAACCATGGCCTACGAGACCGAGCATCTCGGCTTCGGCCTGACGGCTTCGCTCTCCTTCGAACACCCCTATACGTTCGCCCGGCGCATCTCGACGCTAGACCACCTGACCAAGGGCCGCGTCGGCTGGAACATCGTCACCTCCTACCTGAATAGCGGCGCGCTCAATATCGGCCAGGCCGCGCAGACCAACCATGACGATCGCTATGATCTCGCCGACGAATATCTCGAGGTCTGCTACAAGCTCTGGGAAGGAAGCTGGGAAGACGATGCTGTCGTGCGCGACCGTGAAACCGGCATCTTCACCCATCCGGAAAAGGTCCATCCGATCAACCATTCCGGCAAGTATTTTAACGTTCCCGGCATTCACCTGAGCGAGCCCTCACCGCAGCGCACGCCCGTGCTCTATCAGGCCGGCGCCTCCAGCCGCGGCAAGGATTTTGCCGGCGCGCATGCCGAATGCATCTTCGTAGCTGCGCCCTCCAAGACAGTTCTGAAGCGTTATGTCGCCAATGTTCGCCAGGCAGCTGAGCGGCTGGGTCGTAACCCGCGCGAAATCCTTGCCTTCAACCTGCAAACCGTCGTGCTTGGGGAGACCGATGCCGAGGCACAGCGCAAGTTCAACGAATATCGCGAGTACGCTTCCTTCGAGGGAGCGCTGACGCTGATATCAGGCTGGACGGGCATTGACTTCGGCCAGTTCGGCCCGGACGAGGTGTTGCGCCACCGCTATACGAATGCCGTGCAATCGGCTGTCGAAACCTTCACGACCATCGATCCGAACAAGGAATGGACGGTGCGTGAAATGGCGGACTGGGTCGGCGTCGGCGGTTTCGGCCCGGTCTTCGTCGGCTCGCCATCGACAGTCGCCGATCTAATGCAGGAATGGGTCGAGGATACCGATGTTGATGGCTTCAACCTTGCCTATGCAGTGACGCCCGAAAGCTTCGAGGACACTGTCGACTTGCTGGTGCCAGAGTTGCAGAAGCGCGGCGTCTACAAGACCGAATACCGGCAGGGTACGTTGCGCGAAAAGCTTGGCGGTGCGGGGCCGCGGCTGGTTGCTCCGCATCCGGGAGCGGCCTATCGCAACCTCGGCATTGACGCGCCGCGGTTCGCCGTTGGCGGCCGTTGAAAAAATAATGGCTGGGTGACAAAAAATATCTCGCCCAGCCATCCTGTTCGAATTTAATTCCTGTCACACTTACGGTTTCAGCTCGAATATAGTTCATTGAATTTCTTGGGTATCAGGAGGGGGCATGACTATTGCAGATATCTCTCGGCGCGGCCTGCTGAAGGGCACGGCGCTGCTGCTTGGAACGACGGCGTTGTCGCGCATTGTGCTGGCGCAAGATGTGCCGGCCGGCGGACGCCTGATCGTCGCGGCCGACTCCGAGCCGAAGAACCTCAATCCCGCCATCGTCGCCTCGAATGGCGTCTTCTTCATTTCAAGCAAGGTGATCGAACCGTTGGCGGAAGCCTCCTATGAAGGTTCGGATGGTCTCGCACCGCGTCTTGCAACGTCATGGGAAGGCTCGCCGGACGGGCTCTCCGTGACCTTCAAGCTGCGCGAAAACGCCACCTGGCACGACGGCAAGCCGTTCACCTCGGCTGACGTCGCCTTCTCGGCGCTCAACGTCTGGAAGCCGCTTCAGAATCTCGGCCGCCTGGTCTTTGCCAATCTGCAGGCGGTCGACACGCCCGACGACCACACGGCGATCTTCCGCTTCTCGAAGCCGACGCCCTTCCAGCTTATCCGCAATGCGCTTCCGGCCGTCACCAGCGTCGTTCCCAAGCATATTTTTGAGGGCACGGACATCGCCAAGAACCCGGCCAACAACACGCTTGTCGGCACCGGCCCCTTCAAATTCGCCGAATACAAGCCTGGTGAATATTACCGGCTGACACGCAACGAGAACTATTGGCAAAAGGGCGAACCGAAGCTTAATGAAATCGTCTACCGCGTGCTGCCGGACCGTGAATCGGCCGGAGCCGCACTCGAAGCCGAAGAGATCCATCTCGCTGCATTCTCGGCCGTACCGCTCGCCGATCTCGACCGTATCTCCAAGGTCGACGGCATCAAGGTGATCTCCAAAGGCTATGAAGCTCTGACCTATCAGCTCGTCATCGAGATCAACCATCGCCGCAAGGAACTGTCAGATCTAAGAGTTCGTCAGGCCATTGCCCACGCGATCGACAAGAAGTTCGTCGTCGACACGATCTTCCTCGGCTATGCGACGGAATCGACCGGCCCCGTTCCGAAGAATTCGAAAGAGTTCTACACCGCCGACGTCGCGAACTATAATTTCGACGTGCAGGCGGCAAACGATATCTTGGACCAGGGCGGCTACACGAGAGGTCCTGATGGCAACCGTTTCCAGCTGAAGCTGCGGCCGGCGCCCTATTTCAACGAGACGCGCCAGTTCGGCGACTATCTGCGCCAGGCGCTTGCTGCCGTCGGCATCGACGCCGTTATCGTCAACGCCGATGCCGCCGCTCATCAGAAGGCCGTTTACACCGACCACGACTTCGATATCGCGGTCGGCCCGCCGGTCTTCCGCGGCGATCCGGCGATTTCCACAACGATCCTCGTCCAGTCCGGAACGCCCGACGGCGTGCCCTTCTCCAACCAGGGCGGCTATGTCAGCGCCGAACTCGACAAGATCATCGCGCAGGCAGCCGTGACGGCGGATACCGTGGCGCGCACCGACCTCTACTACAAGTTCCAGCAGCTTGTGGTGGCCGAACTGCCGCTGATCAATGTCGCCGAATGGGGCTTCATCACGGTCGCTCGCGATACGGTGCTGAACGTCTCTGACAATCCGCGCTGGGCGGTTTCGAACTGGGGCGATACCGCGCTGCAATCGTGATAGGGTCGAATGCGGATTTCCCTCAGAGGCCTCGTCCGGCGTGAAACGTGCACTTCTCCTCCTGAGACGCAGGATCGTTAGCAGCATTCCGGTGCTGTTGATCGTTGTGATCTTCAGCTTCTTCCTGTTGGAATCCGCCTCCGGCGACGCCGTTGATGCCTATCTCGGTTCGATCGGTGGCGGTGATGCCGCACTCATCAAGTCGCTGCGGGAAAGTTACGGCCTCGATCAATCAGTCTTTGCCCGCCTCTGGCTCTATCTGTCTTCACTCGCCCGCCTCGATCTCGGTTGGTCAGTGGCCTTCAACCGTCCGGTGCGGGATCTGATCGCCGAGAGGCTGCCGAACACGCTGCTGCTGATGGGAAGTGCCACAGCGCTCTCCTTCGGTCTTGGTTCGGCACTCGGCATTCTGGCCGGCGCAAGGCCGGGGAGCCTGCGTGATCGCTTCCTCTCGATCGGTTCGCTGATCATGTACGCCATTCCGAGCTTCTGGCTGGGGCTGGTGCTCAGTATCCTCTTTTCGGTCAAGCTGCGCTGGCTGCCGATTGCCGGAATCGAGACTATCGCCTCCGGCAAATCAGGTCTTTCGCGGGCACTCGATATCGCAGAGCATCTGGCCCTGCCGGTCGGGGCGCTCGCCTTCATCTATCTCGCGCTGTTTCTGCGCGTCATGCGCTCCGGCATGGCGGAAGCCTGGAAGCTCGATTTCGTGCTGTTTGCCCGGGCAAAGGGCCTGTCGCGCAGCCGCATCGTGCTTCGGCATGTGGCGCGCAATGCGCTGCTGCCGCTCATCACCATGCTCGGCCTGCAGTCCGCGGCCATGCTCGGCGGCAGTGTGGTGATCGAGAGCGTCTTTGCCATTCCCGGCTTCGGCAGGTTGGCGCAGGAGGCCGTCAACGGCCGTGACGCGCCACTCCTGATGGGCATTATCCTCACCAGCGCCGTTCTCGTCATCTGCGTCAATTTCATCGTTGATCTCGTTTACGCCACCCTTGATCCACGCGTCGGCGCATCGGAGGGCCGGGCGTGACCCTGCTGCGGCGTCTTCTCAAAACACCGGAGGGTGCGATCGGGCTTATTATCCTCGCAACCCTTCTAGTCGCCGGCCTGCTGGCGCCGGTCATCTCGCCGGGAGATCCGCTACGGATTGCCGGCCGTGCCATGCTGGCGCCATTCACCGATCCGAGCCTGCCGCTCGGCACCGACCGGCTGGGGCGCGATGTGCTTGCCGGGCTGCTCTATGGCGCACGCACCTCTTTGGCCGTCGGCATCGCCGCTGCGCTGTCGGCCATGGTGCTCGGGCTTTTTGTCGGCATGGCTGCCGGTTTTGCCGGTGGCATGATCGACGAAGCACTGATGCGCATCGTCGATGCCTTCCAGATCGTTCCGGGCTTTCTGCTAGCACTCGCCTTTGTCAGCATCATCGGGGTCTCGACGCCCGTCGTCGTCTTCGCCATTGCGCTCGGGACTTGGGCCGATCCCGCGCGGCTGACGCGGGCGCAGGTGCTGTCCATCCGCGAACGGGATTATGTGGCTGCCGCACACGTGATCGGAATGCACCCGGCCGAGATCGCCTTCAAGGAAATCCTTCCAAACGCCCTTCCACCGGTCCTGGCGCTGTCGGCCACAATCGTTGCCGGCGCGATCCTGACCGAAGCCGCCCTCTCCTTCCTCGGTCTCGGCAATCCCAATCTCGCCACCTGGGGATCAATGATCGCTGAAGGCCGTAGCGTGCTGCGCTCGGCCGCCTATCTTTCCGTGCTACCCGGTCTGGCATTGGCAATCACCGTTCTCGGTATTCACCTTTTCAGCGAGGGCCTGACCAAGGCTCTCGACAGTGGTGGAGGGCCGCGATGACTGCTCCCTTCTGCAGCGTGAGAGGGCTTTCGGTTCGCTATGGACAAGAGGCGGCGCTGAAATCCATCAACCTCGATATCATCGGGGGAGAGAGGCTGGCGATCATTGGCGAAAGCGGGTCCGGTAAAAGCACGCTTGCGCGAGCCCTCGCGGGTCTTCTGCCTGAGCGCACAAAGATCGAAGGCAATATAACATGGCCGACGCTCGGCTATGCTCCTCTCCCCGGTCGCGATTTCGGTTTTGTTTTCCAGGATCCCAGCACCAGTCTCAATCCGGTGCTGACGATCGGTGAGCAGATTGCGGAGGCTGCCCAGCGGCACCTGGGCTTCGGCTGGCGGCAGGCCTATGCCCGCGCAGAAGAGCTTCTGACGCGGGTACGCCTACCGCAGCCGACAAACGCCATGCGCGCCTTTCCGCATCAGCTCTCGGGCGGTCAACGGCAGCGCGTTGCGATCACGGCGGCGATTGCGGCCAAACCCGCCCTGCTGATCGCCGATGAGGCGACCAGCGCACTCGATGTCGTGGTTCAGGCAGAGATCGTCAGACTTCTCGACGGGCTGGTGCGTGAGGAAGGCATGACGCTGCTCTTCATTACCCATGATATCGCGCTCGCCTCCGGCTTCGTCGATCGCGTCGCCGTCTTCCACAATGGAGAGTTGGTGGAAGCAGGCCCCATTCGGTCGGTACTGTCGTCGCCCACCGACAGTTATACCGCTGCTCTGATCGCCAGCCATCGCGATCTCTCCACACCGCCACTGATTGCAGAGGTGGCCTCATGACCGAGCTTCTGACCGTAGATGCATTATCCAAGGCTTACTCCAGTTCCCGCCGGCAGGTTGCAGCTCTCGACGCTGTTTCCCTGACAATCACAGCCGGCGAAACCCTGGGCTTGGTTGGAGCGTCGGGCAGTGGAAAATCGACGTTGTCGCGCGTCCTTCTGCGTCTGCTGGAGCCCGATTCCGGCTCCATCCGCTTCGAAGGGCAAGATTGGTTCGCGCTTCGCGGAGCCGAACTGCGCCGCCGGCGCGCGCATATGCAAATGGTGTTTCAGGACCCGCTCGCAGCCTTCAACCCACTGGCCTCTGTCGCCTCGGTTCTCGACGACCCGCTGCGGATCCATGTGATTGCGAACAGGAAACAGCGGCCGGCCGAAATCGCCGCCCTGCTGGAACGCGTCGACTTGCCCCCGGCCCTTGCCTCCCGCCCTGTTCGCACACTCTCGGGCGGACAGCGCCAGCGCGTCGCCATCGCCCGCGCCATCGCAACACGGCCGTCTCTGCTGGTGCTGGATGAAGCCGTTTCTGCGCTCGACGTGACCGTTCGCGGCCGTATTCTCGAATTGCTGGTCGAGTTGCAGCGCGAGCGTGGCCTTGCCTATCTCTTCATATCCCATGACCTCGCGGTGGTGCGCGCGGTTTCGCATCGTATCGCGGTCATGGATGCCGGCCGCATCGTCGAGGAGGGACCGGCAACGGATATCGTTAATGCCCCGCGATCCGATGCAGCGCGCCGGCTCGTCGCGGCTGTGCCGCGCCTTATAACCGAACCCGTTTGAAGGAGTTGCCCATGATCGAAGTCGCCTGGAACCCGTTCTATGGTGCGCCGGTCTATCCGGCCGAACGTTACGCCGCTCTCGCCCACCGCATCGGCGCGATCCTGAAGACGGACAACGACGTTCTGCTGGTGCAGGCCGAGGCTGTGGTGGCGCTCGAAGCCGTCGCGACCAGCCTTGCCAGACCTGGCTTTTCCGCACTGAACGTCGTCACCAGCGCCTATGGCGGCTGGTTTGGACAATGGCTGCGGCGCGGCGGTACTCACGTCGTCGACATCGTCGCTCAGCCCGGCCTGCCTATAGAGGCCAGAGCAATCGCCGTCGCGCTGGATGCCAATCCCGATGTCAAGATACTCGCGCTCGTCCACGCGGAATCGGCAAGCGGTATCCTCAATCCGTTGCCGGAGATTGTCGCTCTCGCAAAGGCGCGAGGCATTGTGACGATAGTCGATGCCGTTGCCTCCGTCGGTGGCCACGCGCTCGATGTCGACGCGTTGGGCATCGATATCGCCGTGATCGGCCCGCAGAAAGCACTCGGCGGGCCGGCCGGCGTTTCGGCCCTATCGGTCAGCCAGCATGCCTGGGAACTGGTCCTCCATGACAGTGCGCCGCGTGATTCCATCCTGTCGCTGACCGACCTGAAGGCTTGGCTGGATGCCGGCCGCGGCGCGTTGCCAGGAACGCCGGCACCGCTGGAATTCTTTGCGCTGGAAGCTGCCCTCGACCGGGTCGAGGCGGAAGGCCTCGGGCAGATCGTCACCCGCCATGAGAGAGCAGCTTCGGCGAGCCGGGCCGGCCTTGCAGCACTGGGCGCCAGCCTCTGGGTTCCGGCAGAACAGGCATCGAACCTCGTGACAACGGTCTCCCTGCCATCAGGAATTGAATCCACCTCTGTGATTGGTTTTGCGGCAGGGTTGGGCGTCGAGCTGACATCAGGTGTCGGGACAGGCTCGTCCCACCTCATGCGTATCAACCATACAGGGGCGCGGGCAACCTTCCAGACCGTTCTCGCAAATATCGTTGCCTATGGCGCCGCGCTTCGGCAGGCCGGCTTCCCGGCGAATATCGGCGCCGCGTCGGAAGCTATCGCGAAGACCTATAACACCTGATCGCTCAGTACCAGGAATTCGGCGTCGGCTGCCAGAAGAGTTCTTCCTCACGCAGGCTACGCAAACGGCTTTCGGCATCCTCTTCGGTCGCGCGGGCATGTGTTTCGAACACCGGTAGATCACGGCTCCCGAAAAGCTGCGCAAGGAAAGTTTTGAATGCCGCAAACATACGTCACCTCCTGAAAAACCGAGCCACGATCTTCGCACGGATCGCCGAAACAGGAAATATTGTCTATAAAATTAGTATTCTAATTTGCACTATCGGGTCGCATAGAGATACTGCCGGAACACTGGTTCGCGAAAAAGGAGTTTGTTCGAAGAAGGCGAAGCTCCTGCCGGGAGATCGCGCCTAATCTGTCACCGGCCCTTGAGAATCGGATGTTTCCGATGCACGAAGAGGCCGAGACGAATAGGTCGAGGATCAGGGAATGAAGGATGCACCCGGACTTCAGATAGAGTTTGAAGGCCATTCGACCCTGCTGAAATGGCACCGGTTGCGCCGGCGTATGGCCGACTCGCTGTTTTCGGCCGAGGTGATGGCAGAAGGCTTCAGGGCCGGTGCCTCGATGGAGCTCGACCTCCGGGTGCGCGCCGATGGTGGTTTCGTCGTGCTGCATGATAAAGAGCTGGAAGGCGAGACGACCGGGCGTGGTCTCGTTGCCCAGAAGAGCCTTGCGGAGCTGCGCGACCTGCGGATGAGGGAGGGCAATCGTCCCCTGCTCTACAGCGAGGATCTTGCAGCCATGCTGCAATCGGCCCATCCGGACGCGCTGCTGCAGTTCGATATGAAGGACGATTACGAGGCGATCGGCGAAAAGGGCATCGCCCATCTTGCCGAACACCTGCAGCAGATTTCCGCCTCCGTCATCGTCAGTGCCGGAAGTCTGGAGCTGATCCTGGCCGTCAAAGAGAAGCTGCCGCATCTGCGCCGCGGCATCGACCCCACCGACAAGCTCGGCGATATCTACAAGGCCGAAGGCTGGAAAGCGGTCGAAAAGGAACTGCTTGCCGATCTGCGTGGCCCGACGGAGCCAGAAACAGTCTATCTTTATTGGCCAATGCTGCTCAATGCGGCAAAGGCCGGGCTCGACATGATCGCGCTCTGCCACAGCGAGGCCAAGCTGGTCGACGCCTGGACCTTCACGCTGAAGGATCCCGAGGGCGGCTTCAGTGATGCGGAATGGACGAACTTTTCGGCACTCGTCGCCCTGAAGCCGGATCAGATCACCACGGACGAGGCCCCGGCGACCGAGCGGGCATGGCTGAAGCGCATGGCGGGCTGATCAGCCCGCCAGACCTTCGAACTCAACAAGGAAAGCGAATTCTTCCGCCAACCCGGGCGAATGGGCGATAACAGGACCGCCAACCTCCAACAGTGTATCGACAGGCGGAATGGCGACCTTCGCGCCGGCCTCGGCGGCGATCAGCGCGCCGGCCAGCATGTCCCATGCATTGAGGTGGCGTTCATAGAAGAGATCGGAAACACCTTCCGCCACACGCACGAGATCGACTGCCGCCGCCCCCATGCGGCGATAATCCATGCCGCGTTCGTGGAGCCGCTTGGAGAGCGCCGCATAGTCGTCAAAGCTCGTCTTGCGCGAATGACCGAGCACGACGATCGCATTGGCGGGATCGGTAGTAGGCGCGGCGTGGATCGACAGGCCTTCCTTGAAGGCGCCCTGACCGCGGATCGCGGAGAAAACCTGATCGTTGGCCGCGTCATAGACGACGCCGATCTCTACTTTGCCGTCGAAAACGAAAGCAATGGACACACCCCAGTGGCGGAAGCCTCTGATATAATTGGTGGTGCCGTCGATGGGATCGACGACCCAAGTGCCGGCCGCGCCGGATTCGCCACCAGTTTCCTCACCCATGAACGTATCGTCGGGGAAATGCGCCAGCAGCCCTTCGCGGATTGCCTGTTCTGCCTGCCTATCTGCGACAGTGACGAAATCCTGCAATCCCTTGTTTTCGACATGCAGCGCGCCCGGGTTGCCTTCACGCCTGAAGCGCGCAGCCTCGCGTCCAACCTGGCGGGCCACGTCGATTGCGAGCTGCGCCCGCGCGGCGAGCGCGGAGGCATCGAATGCGGAATTCATCAAGCAGTCCTTCTTTTAATCAGCGTCACGGGGGTAAATTCGACGCGGGCGGTCATATCCGGTTCGGCCATGCGGGTCATCAGTAGATCGACCGTTTGTTCGGCCTGGAAATCGCAGGGCTGCCGGATTGTTGTAAGGTCATAGGCTGACCAGCTGGCCTGCGGAATGTCATCATGGCCGATGATACGTACGGGCGGCTCGTCCTCGCGGCCGAGCCCCTTCATGATCCGATCGACCACGCCGCAGGCCATGTAATCATTGGCGCAGAACAGGCCATCGATGCCGAGCGAGGCAAGGTCGGCGGCTGCGTCGTAGCCGCTCTGATAGTCGTTGATTTTCAATTCGATCATGCGCGGTTCGAGGCCGAGCTGCCGACAGGCCGTCATGAAGGCTTCACTGCGCCGCCTTGCCGTATAGGAAATCGCGGGGGCGGCCATGACCGCTGGCGCCCTGACGCCGCTTTCGATCAGATGCGTGGCAGCAAGATGGCCCGCCATGCGATCATCGGAAATGATGCGGTCGACGAAGGGAATATCGTCGCCCTTGTTGATCAGCACGATCGGCACGCCTTCGGCAGCACATTGCTCGCAAATCTCCGTCGGCGGAGCGTCTGATGTGACGATGACGCCGGAGACGGCATAGTGCAAAAGCTGGCCGATGACAGCAGAGGTGTCCGCCTCCTTCGAGGTCGGCAACAGGATCGGACGAAAATTGCGGGCGATCAGCACCCGCGCCAGATGCTCGATCTGCAGCGTGCGGAACGGGTTGTCGAGGCCGGCGGCGACGAGGCCGACGAGATCGGAGCGCTTGTTGGTGAGGCTGCGGGCCAGATAATTCACCCGGTAGCCGAGATCCTTGGCCGCCTGATAGACCTTCTCGCGCGTCTTCGGCGAAACACTGGCATCCGGGGTGAAAGCGCGCGAAACGGCAGCGCGCGAGACGCCCGCCACACGCGCCACGTCGAAGGACGTGACCTTCCTCGGTCCCTTGTTATCCTTGTCTGCCATGCTTTTCATCCCTGGCGGCCGGGCGCATCAGATCGGGCAGGTCCGTACAGATTCCGAGTACCGGTAGCTTCATGATGTCGGTCAAAATGGCTGGCCGTTCCTCGTGCCAAAGCACGATCTCACGGCTTTCGCCGAAGGCTCGCTCCATCAGCTCTTCTGTGACGAGATCCTGCGGGCGCTCGCCGGCCCTTTCCCAGCAAAGGTGCAGGATATCGGCGCCGGCTTCATCGCCAGCTGCATGCGGATCGTGACCAACACGGACCAGTACCGAGAGCGGGTAATCGCAGCCCGCGTCACGAAGCTCTCGCACTTGCGCGGTACCGAAAGAGCCGAGGCAGGCAAAGCGCTGGTTTTTCTCAATAAGATGCTTCCAGCACCAAAGCCCCGTGCCCGGCGCCTTGAGCTCGATATAGAGGCCTGTATTGGTGCGCCGCCCAAGGGCTGCGACCGCCTCAAAGGTCGGAACGTTGACGCCCTCGAGGGCAGCAAGCTCGGCTGCCGTCATCTCGGAAATTCGGCGGTCGATGCCGAAGACGCGTTCGAGATGATCGTCGTGGGAGACGACAACCACACCGTCTTTCGTGAGTTGCGTGTCGAGCTCCCACATTTCCGCGCCGAGTTCGGCGGCGCGCTGGAAGGCTTCAAGCGTGTTTTCCCGCTCATGGCCACTGGCGCCGCGATGGCCGATGCAGAACGGCAGGCTTCCCTTGCCCGAGGGCCAACCGTAGTGTTCGAAGAAAGAAGAGAAATCACGCATCGTTCAGAGCCTCCGGCCGTCTTCGTCGAAGACGAACACGCCCTTGCTGTCGATCGCCCACTTCACCTCGTCGCCGACCGTGATGTCACTGCGGACCGGCTGGATGGAGCGCAGCAGCGAACCACCGGCAAGCTGGACGTCGTAAAGGTTTTCGCGGCCCTGCGTTTCGGCAAAGGTGACCTTGCCGGCAACGGCGATGTCGCCGGCCGGATTGAAATGTTCGGGCCGCACGCCGAGCGTCAGCTTGGTGCCCTCGGCAGCCTGGACCGATACCGGCACGCGGATCTCGCTTTCCGGCATGGCAAAGGCGCCATCCTTCATCACGCCGCGCAGGAAGGTGATCGGCGGATTGCCAAGGAAGCCGGCGACGAAGGCGGTGCGTGGGTCGCTATACATTTCGGCCGGCGTCGCGATCTGGACGATCTCGCCTTCCTTCATGATGGCAATGCGGTCGCACATGCTCATCGCTTCCACCTGATCATGGGTGACCAGGATGGCGGTGATGCCCGTCTCGCGCTGGATGCGGCGAATTTCCGAACGCATTTCGAGGCGAAGCTTGGCATCGAGATTGGCAAGCGGCTCGTCGAGCAGCAGCACATCCGGCTTGCGGATCAGCGCACGGGCAAGGGCCACACGCTGCTGCTGGCCGCCGGAAAGCTGCGCTGGTCGTCGCTCCATCAGATTGCCGATCTGCACGAGGCCGGAAATGCGCTCGACCTCTTTGCGGATATCGGCCGCATTGACGCCCTTGACCTTCAACGGAAAGCCGATGTTCTCGGCAACCGTCATATGCGGATAGAGCGCATAGGACTGGAAGACGACGCCGACATTGCGCATCTGGCTCGGCAGATCGGTGACGTCGCGGTCGCCAAAGAGAATGCGGCCACCTGTCGGACGATGGATGCCGCATATGGCAAACAGCGTCGTCGACTTGCCGCAGCCCGAGGGCCCGAGAAGCGCCAGCATCTCGCCGCTGCCGACTTCGAGCTTCATGTTCTCGATGACCTTGGTGGAGCCGAAGCTCTTCGAAAAATTGTCGAGGAGGATACGCATCAGCCTTTGCTCCCGCCGCCATAGATGTTCATGAGATATTTGTGGAAGAGTGCGTAGGCGATCAGAACCGGAATGACGTAGAAGAGGCCGACCGCCTTGAACATGTTGAAATCATAGTTGTTATCGTCGCCGAGGAAGCCGGCGAGATAGACCGAGAGCACCTGCACCTGATTGCCGGGCGCCAGCACCTGCGGCAGGATGAATTCGCCCCAGCCCGACAGGAACGAGAAGAGGCCGAGCGCCATGATGCCCGGACCGACCTGCGGCAGAACGAGGCTGCGCCAGACACGGAAGCGCGAAGCGCCATCGACGACGCCGGCCATCTCGATTTCCCAGGGCACGGTGTCGTAAAAGCCCTTCATCAGCCAGATGCCGAGCGGCAGGTCGATCGCAGCCTTCACCAGGATGACGCCGATCAGGGAATTATAAAGGCCGATCATCTGCAGCACGATGAAGATGGCGATGATGAGCGTTACCGACGGAAAGGCGTGCAGCACCATGACGCCGGCAAGGAAGAAGCCGCGCGCAGGTACATTGAGCCGCGAGAGCACATAGCCCGCCATCGACGAGACGATGACGACCACGCTCGTCGTGGAGGTGGCGAAAAGCAGCGTATTGAGCGTCACGATCCAGATGTTCGGCTTGCCTTCGGTCGTCTGCCACAAGAAGCGCCAGTGCTGAATGGTGAAGCTGGAGGGTATGAGCGAGCCGGCCTCCTTCACCGTGACCGTGTCTATGAAGAAATAGGCGTACATCAAAAGCAGCGGCAGGCTGACAACGGCGAGCACGGCAATGACCGGCCAACTGCTGAAATTCGCGGAAGGTTGCGCTTTTTCGGCCATAAGTCAGTCCTCGATCAGCGGCTTGGAGACAAGCGCGCCGTAGTTGAAGATGCGCAGATAGATCAGCGACAATGTTACGCCGATGACCACAAGCACGAGGGCCATGGCAGCACCGAGACCATATTCCAGGTTGCCGGCGTAGTTGTTGAGCGCCGTATGGTAGGCGGCGAGCGCCCAGATTTCGGTCGCCCTGCCGGGTCCGCCGTTCGTCGAAAGCAGGATTTCGTTGAAGGAGGCGAGCAGCGAGAGCGTCTGGTAGCAGGTGACGAAGAGGATCGGCCAGCGCATCTGCGGCAGGATGATGTAGCGAATCTGCTGCCAGCGTGACGCGCCGTCGACCTCGCTCGCGTAGAACTGGCTCTTCGGAATAGCCTTCATCGCCGACGAGAAGACCAGCATGCCCATGGAGGCGCCGATGAAGCCGTTGATCATCACAACGAAAACCCAGGCATTATAGGCGTTGTCGAGCAGGTAATTCTTCGGCGGATAGCCGAAATTGCCCATCAGCGTGGAAATGAAGCCGGTGTCCCAGGCAAGCCATTTCCAGAGCATGACATAGATGACGACGGGCGTGATGCGCGGCAGCAGCCAGACACCCCGGAAGAAGGAGGCCGATGCTGCCGGCATATAATGCGTCCAGATGGCGAGCAGCAGCGCATAGCCGACATTGAAGATGACCAGCACCAGCGCGACGTAGAGCACTGTATTCAGCAGCACGCGAGCCATATCCGGCGAGGAGGCCATGCGTGAGAAATTGTCCGATGTCCAGATCCAGCCGGTATAGGCTGCCTTGGCGACCTGTTCCTTTTGGTCAGCCGTCAGCTTGAAGCCGAGCGTATCGAGAGCGGAAAAAAGCTGGTCTTTGCTGTCGAAGCGGGCGTTGACGACCGAGCGGTTGAACTGGTCGGAGATCTGCTTGACCTCGCGCGTCGAGGGACGCTCGTTCAGGTCCTTGATCATGCGCTCGATTTCGCGGCGTGATGGGAAGACCTCGTTCATATGCTTTTCGCGCAGTTCCGAAACGATGGCTGATGAGAGGCTCAGGCCTTCGACGGCCTTGAGGCCGGCTTCATCGATCGTGTAGCGCGGCTCGCCCAGCTGATCGGCGATATCGGGCATAGTCGACTTGAGCGTGATCAGCGAATTCGGCGCGACCTGGTAGACGCCGCCGGAAATGCCGGTCGCCGTCGTCATGTTCGTCATAGAGAAGACGGCGGTCAGAACGACCGGTAGAAGGAAGAACAGAATGATCATGATCGCCGCAGGTGCGATCATCACCAGCCCAAGCGTTCTGGACGATTTCATGGAAGTCCCCTCATGGACGACGCTCCGGAAGGCGGCGTTGCGGCCGCCTTCCGGCAGAGTGCGTCGCTCTTAGCGGATGACGATCTTGTCGCCGAGCGTGCTCTTCAGCTCGCTCTCGGCATCGTTGACGGCGGCATCGACAGTCTTGGCGCCGGTCCAGGATGCTTCAAGGTTCTTCCACATGATGTTCCAGTAGGTGCCGAAGTCGGAGTTGTTCGGCATCGCATTGGCGTAGGGCAGCAAGCGCTCGGTGGCTTCACGGGCCCAGCGATTGGCGGCATAGAAATCAACGGCCGCTTCGGACTTGGAGACACCGAGATGCGCCGACTTGATAGCGTGCAGCGCGTTGGTGCGCGGCTCTGAAGCGATCGTGATCAGCTGGGCGGCAATCTGCGTGTCCTCGTCGCTGTGACCCGATGTCAGCAGATAAACGAGAGGGTGCGTCAGCGTGTTCGCCTTGCCGCCTTCACCAGCCGGAATCAGCGTGAAGGCGATGTTGCCAAAGAAGTCCTTCAGGCCCTCCTGGTTGACGAGGCGGGCATAGTGCCAGGTGCCGGCGTCCCAGATGCCGGCCTTGCCGGTGGCAACTTCCTTCCACCACTGGTCGCCCGGCATGCCGATATGGTTCTTCTTAGTTACGCCGGTCGAAACCGCATCGGCGAAGAACTGGTAGGTGCGCTTCATGGCAGCCTTGTCGAAAACGAGCTTGCCGTTTTCTTCCATGACGCCGCCGAAGGAGGTGTAGAACTGCCAGTAGTCAGGGCCGTTGCTGGTGCGCGGATAGAAGCCGTAGCCGGGCTGCACGAGGCCCTTGTCCTGCATCTTCTTGGCGTCTTCGAGCAGGTTCTTCATCGTGTACTTGCCGTCCATGACGCTCTTCGGCAGCGCGTCGAGGTCGGCGTCGCTGTAGCCGATAGCCTTCATGTAGGGCTTCCAGAACAGCATCGGGCGGGATTCAGCGTCCTGCGGGATGCCGTAGACCGAGCCGTTATAGGAAGCGATCTGCATCAGGTTTTCGTAGATGTCGTTGAGCGGCCAGGAATCGAGGTCGACATAGTCTTCGACCGGAACGATGAGGCCGGCCTGCGACCAGGGAGCGATGTCTTCGTGGCCGCTGACGACGATGTTCGGAGCCTTCTTGGCTTCGGCAGCAAGCGTCAGCGCCTGCTTGAAATCGTCCCAACCGGAGTAAGGGGTCTTTTCAACAATGATCTTGAGGTCTTCACCTTTCAGCGCCGCTTCGCGCTCGAGCTGGCGAGCAGCAATGTCGATGGCGTCGACGCGGTAAACGTCATTCGGGCCGGTACCACCAGCCCAGACGCTGATGTGAACGTCCTTGGCAAGCGCAAATGCAGAGGTCGAGGCCAGGATTGCGGCCGCAACGGTAAGGGATTTCAGTGTCGGCAAAATGGTCATCTTCTTCGTCTCCCTAGAAGAGCAGTGTGAGGCCTCTTGACGGGTCATCACTGGTGTTGATGGCCGTTCCGATAGCCCCACGAAAACGTGGCATATCCCGCTCTAGGGGGCGAACGTAACGACCGAATGACAAAATTGAGCACGTGTGCAAAATTATTATGACGATGTTCCGGGCGCGGTCAATCGCTGATGGAAAGGCCAGTTCGGTTGCCAGTGGAATCGGCATCGAAAGGTACCGGGCAACGTCCAGAGCCGCGACATAGGCCCGCCATGATCACGCCGTCGACCACTCCGAAGAGCTCGAAATTCGCGCTCTTGCCTGTGTTTTCGCGATCGGCTAATAATTGCGCCGGAGCAACTCAATAATGGAGGCGTGCAATGACAGATATTTCTTCGTCCAACGCCTCTTTGGCATAGGCTTTCGAAGCTCCTAACCCTCGATCATATCCGAGACCTTTCAAGCTTCACCACCCAAAGATGGCACTCATTTTCGCTCGCAGCGTCTGGGCACGGTAACGCCCGCGCGCATGGCGCTGCGCACTCTCAGCTTGAAAGAGGGGCGGTTTGGAATTCCGACCGCTGATGATCATGACCAATCAACACGCCGGCGAGAGCCTGGCGGCATCCATGAGCGAGCTTTGCTCGCGATTTAGCTTCAGAGAGATTCTCGTCGCAACCATCGTTGCCCGGTGGAGACGTCGTCGCATGGTGAACGGCTTCGACACCTTCCCATCCTGGCTGCGCCGTGACCTCGCTTTGTCCGATGAATAGATCGGACCCCTCGCTGATGTTACCGGGGGAATATCCGGCAGGAATGGTTTCGAGACGAGATCATCCCTGCCGGGTCGCGGCAAAAGGGGCCATAGCGATCAAATCCCAGCCCAGAGATCACGAAGCATCTGTCGAAGCAGTAGTGCCTCTGCCCATCGATCGGTGGTGTCGTTACCGTCTCGCCCGGTAATCGCATAGGGCTGCGGCCCCAGCTCACAGGTGAAGACCAGTTCGGCGTTCGAAGCGGCGCGACTGCGCCAATCGCGCATGCCGTAGTCCCACCATTGAAGGAAGAGGTCGACCCAGGGCCGATGGTGAGGAAAAGAGATTTCGATCTGCACCTGTTCGCACGATGCGACCCTGCCATGAAAGGCATGAGCATTGCTGAGGATGCGATGGATCATGGCATGGGTTTCGGCATCGACCAGATCGGCAAGTTCGCGCGCGACCGTGAAGTGTGAGAGGTCGGCGAGCAGCGGCAGATCCGGCCTCTTCTCCAGCAGGTCGAGCGTAAAGAACAGATCCGTCGTCATCCGGTTGCGGTGGGTTTCGATGAAGACGGGAACGCCGGCATTCTCGGCAAGCTGCATCCAGCCATCCAGGATCGGCAGGCAATCCTCGACGCGGCGCAGGCGGATATCGGGCTGCAGGTCGATATGGCTGACGGGAAACTCCGTGGCAAGCGCGAGCGGCAGGCGTAAATCCTCGACTGTGCGAGGAAAACAGACGCCTTCGATCTTCAATCCGGTGCCGCGGATCGCGTCATTCAGCCTGATAACGTCGGCGCGGTTCGTATAGTGGGCGCTAATGCCGTCGAAGCCTGCCTCCACGATCGTCGCGATGTTCTCGTCGAGGCTGCGCTCGTATCCATCCGTGTGCCGGCGCTCCATCGCCCAGAGCGACTGGAAAATCAGCAGCTTCTGCATCATGCCGCGCTTGCGCTCTTCAGGAGCGCCTTGAGGTTCATGTTCGGATCGGCGAGAGCGGCGGGATCGGGGTGAACGCCGGCTGCAATCAGCAGCTCGGCAAGCTTGATATCCTTGGCAAGACCGTTGCCGACACCAAGTCCGGCTGCGGCCACGAGACGCCCGCCTTCCAGATAGAATTCTAGCTCGTCGTCGCCAAGCGAACGGACCACGCTTTGATGCTCCGGCTGCGGGAGGCCGGCCACCTGGAGGCCGAGGTCATATTGATCGGACCAGAACCAGGGAATCGCGGCGAAAGCCTCTGCCGCACCGATCATGTTGCGCGCCGCAACCTCGGCCTGGGCTCTCGCATTCCGCCAGCTTTCGAACCGGGCGTGACCTCCACCGGGCTGGCTCACTGCTGCGCAGTCGCCTGCCGCGAAGATATTTGGCGCGCTGGTGCGAAGATGGGCGTCCGTCAGGATGCCGTTGCCTGTCGCCAGCCCGGCTTCCTGCGCCAAGGTGATCTCCGGCGTGACACCGATAGCGCTGACAATGAGTTGCGCTAGAACCATGCTGCCATCCGTCAGAAGGACGCCATCATCGCTGACGGCAACAACACCCCGATCGAGGTGGAAGCCGACGCCTTCTGCGATGTGCCTCGCATGCAGCTTTTCGGCAAATCGCGGCGGAACGGCGCGTCCCAGAATTTTCGGCGCTGCTTCAATGACACTGACCGCGACACCCTTTCCGCGAAGGACGGATGCGAGCTCCATACCGATCAGGCCGCCGCCGATAATGGCGACGCTTCGGCTTGGCCTGGCATTGGCGAAAATCGCCTCGGCATCGGCATGGGTGCGGAAGTCGAGCGCGCGCTCGGCGCCCGGACAAGCAAGCCTTCTTGGGCGCGCGCCGATGGCAAGCAGCAGCTTTTTATAGGGCAGGACCTGACCGTCGCTCAAGATGACGGTAGCAGCATCGACGTCCAGCTTCGAGGCTGACACCCCCTTCAGATAGTCGATACCGGCGGCTGCCAGCACATCTTCGGCACAGATCAACTTCATCTGCGCTGCGCCATCCATCGGCTTCGACAAAGGTGGCCGTTCGTATGGCAGATGCGGTTCGGCTCCCGCCAAGGTTATCGATCCGGAATATCCCGCTTCCCGCAAAGCGAATGCCGCGCGCGTTCCGCATTCTCCCGCACCGATGATGACAATGCCGCTCATAAAGCTCTCCGTAAAAAGGGAGGCCGGCGCTCGTGAGGAAGAGACGCCGGCCAGGGAGGATCAGTTCTGGTGGGTGTAATCGGCCATGTTGGTCGGCGTGACGAGTTCGAACGGCACCATGATGATCTGCTTGTCGACGCTGTGGCCACGGGCAAGGGCGACCGCCGCATCCATCGCACCTGCGGACTGCCCCTTGGCATTCTGGAATACCGTCACGTCAAGATCGCCGTTCGCCATCGCAGCCAGGGCATCTTGCGTCGCGTCGATGCCGACAACGACGACGCTGTCCATCGACACGCCGGCAGCCTTCAGCGCCTGGATAGCACCGATCGCCATTTCATCATTATTGGCAAAGACCGCATCGATCGGACGGCCGGCTGTGATCCAGTTGGTGGTCAGGTCCATGGCATTCGTGCGTGTCCAGGCAGCCGATTGCTCGTCGGCGATGGTCACGCCCTTGCAATCGCCGGCCGCGAGCGTTTCCTTGACCGATGAAGTTCGATCGCGCAAGGTCTCCCATCAGGATATAGGCCTGCGCATCGTCGGCCTTTCCATTCTTCTTCAGGATTTCGCAGGCAGCTTCGGCGCCCAGCCGGCCGGAATCAGTTTCCTTCGAGCCGACATAAGCCTGATTTTGAGGAAGCTTGTCGACATTGTCAGGCTGCAGATTGAGATAGACGAGCGGAATGCCGGCCTTCTCGGCTGCCGCGCTGATACCGGGCGCGGCGGACGTATCAGCCAGTGTCACGATGATCGCATCCACACCCGCGGCGATGAAATTGTTCACCTGATTGAGCTGCTTGGAGACATCGGTCTGCGCGTCCTCGATCTGCAGAGTGACCCCGCCCACATGGGATGCTCGCGCGCTCAAGCCTTCGCGCAGCAACGTCTGAAAATTATTGTCGAAGCTCTGCATCGAGACGCCGATGGTTTCGGCCGAGGCAGCACTTGCCGTCAGGGCGGCCAGGATGGCCGCCACATAAAAAGACTTCATGATTTCCTCCCATTGGGTGCCGGGCCACCCCGATGCATTCCGGAGGCCGTTCAGGCCTGCTGGTGTCGCAGGCTCAGGCGAGAGCCACGCGAACTTCACCGTCGATAACCTCGGCGGGATAGGTCTTCAAATTCTCGCAGGCCGGAAGCCTGAGGGCTTCGCCGGTGCGGTAATCGAAGGCTCCGGAATGTTTGGGACATTCCACTTCGAAATCCATGACCAGCCCATCGGCGAGATGGATTGCCTCGTGCGTGCAGAGGCCGGTGGTGCAATAGACGCTGTCGTCAGGACCGCGGTAGATGGCATAGGTGCGGCTGCCGTGATCGAAGCGGATGGCGCCTTCCTGTTCGATGTCATCGAGTTTGCAGGCGGTGATCCAGTTCATTCGGCGGCTCCTTTGACTTCCATGCCGGCCTTGCGCGCGGCGAGCTTTTCCTTGCGGCGGCGGTAGCGCTCCTGCATGCGGGCTTCGCCTTCCGGCGAGCCGTCATGCCAGGTGCCGAACCACTTATCGAGCGGGATCAGGGCATCGCCGTAATTCACCTCGAAATATTTGTGATGCAGGTAATGCGCATAGGCATGGCTATCGACCAGCTTGTCCTCGCCGACCTCCACCTTGTCGAAACCGACGTGACCCGGAATGGCACCGAAGCCCGCATAATGCAGCTGATACAGCATGAGGATCGGATTGGACGGCAGGATCAGGTGATAGAAGGCCGTTCCGAGATAGAGCAGGTGCTCGACCGGATGCATCGACAGCGAAGACCAGGGCGACGGATTGACCGAATTGTGATGAACCGAGTGCACCCACTTGTAGAGCAAGGGCGTATGAATGAGCCGGTGGATGCAGAAGAAGTGGAATTCATGAATGATCGGCACGACCAGCGCGACGAGCGCGAGCGTCCAGTAATGTTCGGCAAAACTCAGCCACGGCGCGTAACCATTGGCATAGGCCCATAACATGCCCGCCTCAATCGCCGTCCAGATCGTCACCCCCGGCAGGAAGGTGCGCAGCATATTGTCGAAGTTCTGGTTTTCGAACCAGAAGGCCTTGCTCTTCTGCTCGGACGGGAATTTTCCGTTATACTTGAAGCGGTTTTCCTGCCGCTTCAGCACATAGAGATGCAGCTCGAAAGCGCCGTAAAACAGCAGCACACAGATCGCATTCACGGCATAGAGCCAGGCAATCCATCCAATGGCGAGCGTCTGCATCGTCTCGATCGGCGGGATGACCCAGGCCCAGTAGGCGACGGCCGAAGCAGCGAATATCGCATTCCACGGAAAGAAATAATGCGGCAGCCATTTCAGGATGGTCATCAGCCGCGGCGGAAACACAAACAGCGGCGCGGTCTCAACCGGCTGGTTCGGCGCCCAGTCGCCGCGCTTGTTGCGCGTGCCGAATTTCAGATCGTCCATTGCACTCTCCTTCGGGCAGACAGAAATCGCGTCCGCGCAGGTTCTGTTGAAGGAGAGCGCCTGGTGCGCCCTATCCGGTGTCGCTCCTCTCGACGCTCCGGCTCTCCTCCCTGCTTTGAAACTAACAGGGGACCGTCGTGGCGCCGAAGCCATTCTTGATCAAATTAGATCAAAGCCCTTCCTTGGTGATGGTAATGAAACGGATAGGCGCACGATCCGGCTCGATATCGGTCAGCCCGATACGACGCAGGACGAGATCGAGCGATCGTCTGGCCTGCGCTTCCGGCGCCTGATCCAACACCACGTCCATGATGTCGTCCTGCAGGGCTTTGCGCGTGTAATCGGTCAGTTCGTGACCGACGAAGAAGATATTGCGCTCACGCGCCTGGCGGCGGAGCACATCGATCAAGGCGGAATTGGCGCCTCCGGCATTATAGAGGCCGGCGAGATCGGGGTAGGTCTTCAATGCCGAGGCCAATAGCTCGGCGCTGTAGTGTTCCTCATCGAGACCGAAGCCCAGCCATTGGAAGCTGTTGGCACCGGGATGCTCCAGAAAATACTCCGAAAATCCGCGGATGCGATCGCGGTGAACCTGATAGATCGGGTGACAGATTGCAATGACCGGGCCTTGCCGGCGGGCCATGCGGCTGATGAAGAGCGCAGCCGTCCGGCCGGCGGCATAATTGTCGATGCCGACGAATTCGCCTGCGCGATCAGAGGCGCGGGTAACGACGTGGACCACCGGCAAGCCTTGCGCGATGACCTTCTCCACCGCTGCCCGGATCACCGGACTGCTCGGCACCGCAAGGATGAGGCCCGCGCGCGGAAGGTCCGTCGAGAGAATGCGCCGGGCAATCTCCTCTGGCTTCATCTCTTCAGTGAAACTCCGATGCACGACGACCAACGGATCCAGCGTCGCCGATATCCGCTCGAAGGCTTTGGACAGCCGCTGATAAAAGGTCGTCTCGGGACGCACCATCAGCACTTCTATGCGCAGCAGACCGCGATGGGTATCGGGAAGCGTGCGCGGGTACTCCAGGCTGCGCGCAGCAATGATCACTTTCTCGACCAGTTCGGGGCGAACACCGCCGCGGCCGTTCAAGACGCGTTCCACGGTTGCCGTCCCCACGCCCGCCTGGCGGGCGATATCCCGATAGTTCGGCTTGCCCACCATGTTATCCTCGCCGCGAAACTGCCAGTTTTTCCAGCAATATCCATGACTTAGAAATCGGGAACAATCCAGATTGCCTGTCCGAACGCATGGAAATGATCTATCGGGAACTAAGCGATTGAATTTTCTGAAATTTAAATATTAAGTTGGGCCGCGAATGCGTGAATTCCATGTCCGCATCATCATGCGGCCCAGCCCGGTTGTCCTCTCACAAGTATCTATCCCATGAGCCTCGAATCCGTCCGCGCCTTCTTCGCCGCCAACGCCCCCGACATTGCCATCATCGAAACGGCCAGCAGCTCTTCGACAGTCACCCTCGCCGCAGAAGCGCATCGCGTCGAGCCGGCACAGATCGCCAAGACGATCTGCCTTCGCGTCGGTGATCGCATCATGCTGATCGTGGCGAGCGGCATGGCACGTCTTGATAACAGAAAGTTCAAGGACACCTTTGGCGGCAAGGGGCGCATGCTCGACGCGGAGGAAGTGCTGGCGGTGACGAGCCACCCGGTCGGCGGCGTCTGCCCCTTCGGCCTGCCGGCACCCTTGCCTATCTATTGCGACATGTCGCTGAAGCAGTTCGATGAGGTCGTTCCGGCCGCCGGCTCGACCAATTCCGCGGTGCGCATCCCCACCGAAAGACTGGCGGAAATCACCCGAGCCGAATGGGTCGACGTCTGCCAGTAGCAGCGCACAACTTCACAGCGCAGAAAGAATACCTATATTAGGTCCCGACATGCCATTCAGCGCATGATAGGAGATGAAAGAATGTCCACTGCCGTTTCGCGTTTTGCCAGGATAGCGGCGATTGCCGTTCTTGCGAGCGCTACCGTCTTTGCTTCGATCGGTGATGCCGATGCGCGCCGCGCCGGCAGCTTCGGCGGATTCGGAAGCCGCGGCACGCGTACCTTCAGCGCGCCTCCCGCCACGCAGACTGCTCCTGCCCCGGTTGCGCCCATCGAGCGCTCGATGACGCCGCGCCCGCAGACAACTACGCCCTATAACACGCAACAACCCGGCTATGCCCAGCAGCGCCCCGGCTTCTTCGGCGGCTTCGGCCGTTCGATGATCGGCGGCCTGATTGCCGGCGGCCTGCTCGGTATGCTGCTCGGCCACGGTTTCGGCGGCGGCTTCGGTTTCCTCGGCATGCTCCTGCAGATCGCGCTGATCTTCGGAGCGATTACCCTTGCCATGCGTTTCTTCGCCAATCGCCGCCAGCCGTCCTACGGCGCAGGCGGCCAGAGCTATGGCGGACCGCAGTCCTATGGCATGTCGCCGGCCAATGGCGGTTCGACCTTCCACATTCCGGCAATCGGTTCGGGCTCCAGCGGCCAACAGCAGCGCAACGCACGCCCGAGCGATGAGATCGGCCTTGCTCAGGCCGACCTCGATCAGTTCGAGGAATTGCTGACCAAGATTCAGACCGCTTATGGCGCGGAGGATTACGGTGCGCTGCGCCGTCTGACGACGCCGGAAGCCATGTCCTACCTTGCCGAAGAGCTTGGAGAGAACGCCACCAACGGCGTGCGCAACCAGGTTACCGACGTCAAGCTGCTGCAGGGCGATATCGCTGAAGCCTGGCGTGAAGACGGTCTGGAATATGCGACGCTTGCAATGCGCTACTCCTCGATCGACGCCATGGTCGAGCGTAACAGTGGCCGCCTCGTCTCGGGCGACGACCGCCGCCCGAGCGAAAGCACGGAGGTCTGGACCTTCGTGCGCAAGTCCGGCGCCGACTGGAAGCTTGCCGCCATCCAGGGCACCGGCCAGCGCGCTGCTTAATTGACTGAAACGGGTTTGGAGCGCATGCGGGAAACCGTTTCGCGCTCCGCTCGCTTGCAGCGCATCGGCGGCAGACCACGATCCATCAGATCCATATCCTCAAGCACCATGTCGCCCATCTTCTTGAAGGCGCTATCGAGCGCACCGGCCCGATGGGCCGAGCGGATGAAGCCCTTGAGGTTCCGCACCGGATGGTCTGACGGCAACGGCTCCTGCGGATAGACATCGCTTGCCGCAACGATATGGCCTGACGCGACTGCTGCCATCAGCGCGTCGAAATCCACGACATCGGCGCGACTGAGGAGGATGAAGGCGGCGCCCTTGCGCATGCTGGCAAACGCATCCGCGCCAAGGAAGCCCCTGTTCTCGCTGGTGACCGATGCTACGACGAAAACGAAGTCGCTCTGCGTCAGTACTTCGTTCAGGCTCGCGGGCTGCACACCATTTTCCTCCAGGATCGAGCGAGGCATCCAGGGATCGAAAACCCTGATCCTGGCGCGAAAGCCCGACAGAACCCGCCGCAGCGCCTTGCCGAGATCGCCGAAACCGACAATGCCGATCTCCGAACCCGCTATCAGTCGGGCGCTTGTATTGCCTTCACCACCCCAGAGTTCATTGCCCTCCCGGAAAGCCACATCGGCATCGACGATGCCGCGTGCGAGGCTTAACGCAAAACCGAGGCCGATCTCCGCCACTGGCTCGGCAAAGACCTGTCCGGTCGTGACCACATGAATGCCGCGCTGGAAGAGGATCTCGTAGGGCATGTTGTTGAGGAGATTGCTCTCGACATTGAGGATCGAGCGGAGCTGCGGCATACGACCAAGCGTTTCCGCCGAAAGCGGTGGCTGGCCGATGATGTAGCGCGCCTTGCCGATGACATCATCGCTCAGGCCAGCGATGTTTTCGGGATCGGCCTCGACGATCTCATATTTGGCGTTGAGTTCGGCTCGTGCCTTATCGCTGAAGATCAGGTCGAGCGTACGCGGCTCCGGCGCGCTGATCGCCAGCGGCCTTTCGGTATTCGTCATGGGGTCCTCCTCGAGAGGCGGCGGCTCTCGCCTCTGCAAGATGATTGATAATCCGGTTAAGCGCTCCTTGTGAAGCCGCCTTTCAAAAAGGCAACTGCCTATGATATAAGCAATTGAAATTCCTATCTATTCTCATGCTTTTCGTTGACGACAAAATCTCGCTGGACTAGCTTGGGGAAGCGACTTGAAACCGTGCCTGAGGGGTCGGCGGCCGCAGGATCTAAAAGCTCAGAGGGAATTGCGTAATGAAATCAATCTTCAAGAGCGGCGTTCTCGCGCTTGCCGCCGCAGCGCTTCCGGCAGTCGCCTATGCCCATACCGGCGCCGGCGAAACCTCCGGCTTTATGCATGGTTTCAGCCATCCTGTCTCCGGCCTCGATCACATCCTTGCCATGGTCATGGTCGGCGTTCTCGCCTTCCAGCTTGGCGGCCGCGCTGTCTGGGCCGTGCCTGCGACCTTCGTGCTCGTCATGGCCCTCGGTGGCGCGCTCGGCATTGCCGGTATCAATCTGCCTTTCGTCGAGACCGGTATTGCGCTTTCCGTCATCGTGCTCGGTGCCGTCGTCGCACTGAACATCCGTGCCTCGACGGCAGTCGCGATGGCGGTTGTCGGCCTGTTTGCAGTCTTCCACGGCCACGCGCATGGGGCCGAGATGCCCGAGAATGCCGGTGGCGCTGCCTATGCAGCAGGCTTCATGATTGCAACGGCCCTGCTGCATGCGGTCGGCCTCGGCGTCGGCTTCCTTATTGCCCGCTTCGGTGAACGGCAGGGTACCTTCGTCGTGCGTACCGCAGGCGGCCTTGCGGCAGTTGCCGGCGTCGGCCTCCTGACCGGGCTGATCTGAGGCTCACGCCTCTCCAATAAATTTATAGGGCATTTGGCGCCCGGCAGACACGTGTCTGCCGGGCGTTTTATGTTTGCGAGATTTGACTCAAGTCAATTCCAGGCACGCAACGCCGGTCTATGAAGAAACAGGCTACCGAAGCACGTATCCAAATTGACGCAGGTCAAGCTCGGCAATTGCGGTATAAGCGCGAAAGTTTGTATAGTGATTTCAGAAATTTCTGAAATCACAGACATAACGGAAATAACAATGAACCTTCCGCCTCTCGTTCAGTCCTTTGTCCTGCACTTTGGCGAAATGGGTTCCCGCTGGGGCATCAATCGCACGGTCGGCCAGATCTATGCCCTGCTCTACGTCTCGCCATCGCCGCTTTGCGCAGAGGAGATCGTCGATGCGCTCGGCATATCGCGCTCGAATGTCTCCATGAGCCTTCGCGAATTGCAGGCCTGGAACCTAGTGCTTCTGCGCCATAAGCCGGATGACCGGCGCGACTTCTTCACTACACCCGACGATGTCTGGCTGATTCTCAGAACGCTTGCCGAAGAGCGCAAGAAGCGCGAGGTCGATCCGACATTATCGGTGCTGCGCGAGATCCTTATGCAGCGCCCGGCGAGCGAGGCCGAGCGCCATGCGCAAGAGCGCATGAGCGAGATGCACACGCTGATCGAACAGCTGACGCATTGGTATGAAGACGTAAAACAACTTGAAACAGAAAGGCTTGCGACGTTACTCTCGTTAGGTGCGAAAGTGACCAAACTGCTGGAGGCCAAGGACAGAGTCGTTTCGCTTGGCCGCCGCCGTCCCAATCCTGCGAACAAGAGTTAGCGCCATGTGTAGTGCTTTCTTCGACGTGAGAGACCAGCAGTTGGCCGGGATGTCGGATCGCAAGGTCGCGGCACGCAAGCCGTCCAAGACCAAAAGCCGCCTACGCGGCGCCTCGATGCTGCAAGCGTTTGCGGCTGCCCTCTGGATTCCCCAGGCAGGCCTGCTCGCGTGGTCCGTCGGCCGGCTCGCCGATGGTCGAAGCCCTGCCGATATCCTCTGGCCCGCGGTCTTCATCCTGTTGCTCGGCATCGTCAAAAGCTGTCTCGATGCGGCTGGCGGCCGCCTTGCTTTTCGCGCAGCACGCGCTGAGCTCAGCGAAAAACGCGCCACCGCCATCCGCCTGCTTGCCCATCTTTCGCCTGTTGATGTCGGGCGCCCTGCGTCCGGTGAGGCCGCCAGCGTTCTCGGCGAACAGGCTGAGCTGATCGTGCCCTATCTCTCCCGTTTCCAGCCGGCGCGGATAAAGGCAAGCCTCGTGCCGCTCATCATCCTTAGCTGCATCTTTCCGATCTCCTGGATCGCCGCACTCGTGCTGCTGTTTGCGGCGCCGCTCATTCCAATCTTCATGGCGCTGATCGGCTGGCGCGCGCAGGCTACGAGCGAAAAGCAACTCGTCGCAACGGGCGGCCTCAACGCTTTCCTGCTCGACCGCCTGCGCGGTCTTGCGACGATCCGCTCTCTCGACGCGGTCGATACCACGGCGCGCAGGCTTCGCGCGGAAGCAGAATCGCTTCGCACACGCACCATGGCCGTGCTGAAGATCGCTTTCCTGTCTTCGGCTGTGCTCGAACTCTTTTCGGCACTCGGCGTGGCGATGACCGCCGTCTATGTCGGCTTCAGCCTGCTCGGCGAAATCCGCTTTGGCGCCTGGTCGGGCGGCCTTGACCTTTCGCAGGGCCTGTTCGTCCTGCTGCTGGCACCTGCCTTTTTCGAGCCATTACGTGAACTCTCCGCCGTCTGGCATGACCGTGCCTCGGGCGAGGCCGCGCTGAAGGCGCTGGATAGGCTCGCTGCCGGAGGCATGGCGCTTCCCGATTGCGAAGTGGCAGGAGCCTTTGCGGCAAACGGGGCCTTCAATATCCACCTGGAAAATATCAGCTTTCGCTATCAGCCGGATCATTCGCCGGTCCTTGATGGCTTCAATCTCGATATTGCTGCCGGCGAACACGTAGCGCTGCTTGGCGCGAGCGGCACCGGCAAATCTACATTGTTGTCGCTGATCGCCGGTCTAGCGCCCTGCAATGAGGGCCAGGTTCTGATTGGCAGTACAGCGACAGATCGCGGCAAAATGGCCTGGATCGGCCAGAAGCCGCATATTTTCGCAGGCACCGTTGCCAGCAATATTGCGCTGGGACGACCCGGCATCACCAAGACAGAAGTCTCCAAGGCGCTCGATCTCGCAAAGCTTGGCGGTGTCGCGAATGCCTATGGACATCGCCCGCTCGGTGAAAGCGGCATCGGTCTTTCTGGCGGCGAGGCGCTGCGCCTTGCGATCGCACGAGCCGCCTGCGACCCCGATATCCGCATCATCCTCGCTGACGAGCCGACCGCACATCTCGATGCCGAGACGGCCGCCGAGATCACCGAGAGCCTGCTTGCTCTTGCGGAGGGCCGCACACTGATCGTCGCAACGCACGACCCGCTGTTGGCCGCACGTATGCACCACGCGATCCGCCTTGGTACGGAGCGTCTTCAGGAGGCTGCTGAATGACCACCTTCCTTAGAGACATCAAGCCAGTCCTACGCCTGTTCATGCAAACGCGTCGCAAGGAACTACTGCTCGGCGCCGCACTGTCGGCGGCGACCGTCACGGCTGGTATCGCCCTGCTCGGCCTATCCGGCTGGTTCATTACCGCAACCGCGCTTGCCGGTCTCTCGGTAACCGTTGCCGCGACCTTTGATGTCTTCGCGCCATCGGCCAGCATCCGTTTCCTTGCCATCCTGCGCACGGCTGCACGCTATGGCGAAAGACTGACGACCCACAACGCGACGCTCGCCGTGCTCGCCGCCCTTCGTGAGCGCCTGTTCCGCGGCTGGGCCTCCGCCGGTGCGGCGCGCGCACTTCTCAATCGTCCGGCCCGGCTGCTCTTCCGGCTGACCGCCGATATCGATGCGTTGGATTCGCTCTATCTTCGCATCCTTGTGCCGGCAGCCGTAGCAGTCGGCATGGCACTTGTTGCCAGCGTGACACTCGGCCTGATGCATCCGCTGTTCGGCCTGCTCTTCGGATCTTGCCTCGTTCTGGTCGGGCTTGGCCTGCCGCTCGCCGCCGGCCGGCTGGCACTGAAGCACGCTCGCCGCCGCGCCTACGGCATCGAAACCATCCGGTCGCGGACCATCGATCTCGTCGCTGGGCAGACCGATCTTCTCATGGCAAACCGCCTTGCCGCACAGCAGCAGGCAATCGCCGCCGCGGACGCCTATACCGCAAAGGCAGACGACCGGCTGAACCGGATAGAGACCGGCGTGAGCTTCGGCTTCGGGCTCGTCTCGACCGCCCTGCTGGTCGCGGCATTGCTGACATCAGCGACGCTATTGCAGACAGGTACGATCACCGCACCCGTTGCGGCACTCGGCGTGCTCGTCGCCTTTGCCGCAACAGAACCCTTTGCCGCATTGCGCCGCGGCGCGATGGAATTCGGCAGGACCATGCTGGCGGCGAAGCGCATCGCACCACGTCTTTCGGCCGTTCAAGCGGATTTCACGCTCAAAGCTCCGGCGCATGAGCTCGCCTTCGCGCTGCAGAATATAGCCGTCGCCCATGACGGGGCGGCACTGCCGGCCTTGCGGGAGGTGACGTTCGAACTTCGCCGCGGCGAGCACATGGCCGTGGTCGGCAGCAGCGGCGCCGGCAAATCGACCCTGCTGTCGCTACTATCAGGTGAACTGCCGCCAACTGCCGGCATGGCCGCAGCGCTCGACGCAACGCTGCTCACCCAGCGCACCGAGCTTTTCCAGGATACGCTGCGCGGCAACCTGCTGCTCGCAGCGCCCGATGCTGATGATGACCAACTGCGAGACGCGCTTGCCGCCGCCGGCCTGCTTGCCGATGTCGATGCGCTACCATCAGGCCTCGATACGCCGCTCGGCGAAGGCGGCATGGGGCTTTCCGGCGGCCAGTCGCGCCGGCTGGCACTCGCCCGCCTCTTCCTACGCGACACGCCGCTCTGGCTGCTCGACGAGCCGACCGAGGGACTTGACGGCCGCACCGCACGCGATGTGCTGCATCGCCTCGCGCTGAGAGCTGAAGGCCGCGCGCTTGTCATTGCCACACATATTCGCCGCGAAGCGGCGCTCGCAGACCTGATCGCCGTCATCGACGACGGCCGTATCTCAGAAGTTTCGCGCCGTGGAGAGGCGGCGTTCGAAAAGGCGCTCGATCGGCTTCGGCCGGATTGAGCGAACAGGCATGCTCCGCGCGGCCAGCCGGCCATGCGGAAACTTCTTGATACCCCGTGGGACCGTGGGAGTAAGACAATGGAACTAGACATCGTAGCGCTATCGCGCTTCCAATTTGCGCTGACTGCACTTTATCACTTCCTGTTCGTGCCCCTGACGCTCGGCCTTTCCGTGCTGCTTGCCATCATGGAGACGACCTATGTCATGACCGGCCGCCAGATCTGGCGACAGATGACGAAATTCTGGGGCACGCTGTTCGGCATCAATTTCGTGCTGGGCGTCGCAACCGGCATCGTCATGGAATTCCAGTTCGGCATGAACTGGAGCTATTACAGCTATTATGTCGGCGATATCTTCGGCGCGCCGCTAGCAATCGAGGGCCTGATGGCCTTCTTCCTCGAAGCGACCTTCGTCGGCCTCTTCTTCTTCGGCTGGGACAAGCTGTCGAAGGTCGGCCATCTGGTCGCCACCTGGGCCGTCGCGCTCGGCTCAAATTTCTCCGCGCTCTGGATCCTGATCGCCAACGGCTGGATGCAGAACCCGGTCGGTTCCGCGCTCAATCCGCAGACGATGCGCATGGAGATAACAAGCTTCTTCGACGTGGTCTTCAATCCCGTCGCCCAGGCGAAGTTCGTCCATACGGTCTCGGCGGGATACGTCTGCGCCTCGATCTTCGTGCTCGGCGTTTCGGCCTGGTACATGCTGAAGGGCCGGCATATCGAGCTTGCCAAGCGCTCGATGACGGTCGCCGCCTCCTTCGGCCTCGCTTCGGCGCTGTCCGTGGTCGTGCTCGGTGACGAAAGCGGCTATCTCGCCACCGAAAACCAGAAGATGAAGCTCGCTGCGATCGAAGCCATGTGGAAGACGGAGCCGGCTCCGGCCGCCTTCACTGCCTTCGGATTCCCGGACCAGGAAGCACGCGAGACACATTTCGCCGTCCATATCCCCTGGGTCATGGGCCTGATCGGTACGCGCTCGCTGACGACGGAAATTCCCGGTATCGACAAGCTGGAACAGCAGGCCGAGATCCGCATCCGCGACGGCATCAAGGCCTATGACGCGCTGATGCAGATCCGCGCGGCACCCGCCGCCCAGAATAAGGTTGCCGAGGAAGTCCGCAGCTCCTTCGAGGATCTCGGCCATGACCTCGGTTATGCCCTGCTCCTGAAGCGCTATGTCGACGATCCGCGTCAGGCGACCGACGAACAGATTGCCCAGGCGGCCCGCGACACAATCCCGCATGTGCCGACGCTCTTCTGGTCGTTCCGCATCATGGTCGGCCTCGGCATGTTCTTCATCGTTCTGACGGCAACCTTCTTCTGGCTGTCGGCCCGCCGACATCTGGACAAATATCCGCTGCTACTGCGCATCGCGGTCTTTGCCATCCCGCTGCCCTGGATCGCCATCGAGGCCGGCTGGGTGGTTGCCGAAATCGGCCGTCAGCCCTGGGTGATCGAAGGCGTGCTGCCGACGGCGGTCGCCGTCTCCAATCACGGTGCCTGGGCAGTGCTGCTCACCATCATCGGTTTTGCTGCACTCTACACGACGCTGATCATCATCGAGATGAGCCTGATGCTCAGGGCGATCCGCCAGGGGCCGGAACCGGACCACGAGCCGGAAGCCAAGCTCATTTCCGAAACCCTCGTTCCCGCGGAGTGACCTGTCATGATCCTTCACGAACTCATCGATTATGGAACCCTGCGCCTCATCTGGTGGGTGCTCCTCGGTGTTCTCCTGATCGCCTTCGCCGTCACCGACGGCTTCGACCTCGGCGTCGGAACGCTACTGCCCTTCGTCGCCAAGACCGATGCGGAACGCCGTGTCGCCATCAACACGATCGGCGCCACCTGGGAAGGCAATCAGGTCTGGCTCATCCTCGCAGGCGGCGCGATCTTCGCCGCCTGGCCGCCGCTCTACGCGGTCTCCTTCTCGGGCTTCTATCTCGCGATGTTTGCGATCCTCTTTGCACTCATCCTGCGCCCGGTCGGTTTCAAGTACCGCTCCAAGCGTGACAGTGCACGCTGGCGCAACGGCTGGGACTGGGCGCTCTTCATCGGCGGTTTCGTGCCGTCGCTGATCTTCGGCGTTGCCGTCGGCAACGTGCTGCAGGGCGTTCCCTTCCGCTTCGCGGACGATATGCGGATCTTCTACGAAGGCTCGTTCTTCGCGCTTCTGAACCCCTATGCCCTTCTCTGCGGGCTGCTCTCCGTCGCTATGCTCGTCATGCATGGCAGCGCATGGCTCGTGCTGAAGGCAACGGGGCCGGTTGCCGATCGCGCCCGACGCTTCGGCAGCATCGCAGCGCTTGTGGTCATCGTGCTCTTTGCGCTCGGCGGCCTGTGGCTCTGGACCGGCGTCAGCGGTTATCGCATCACCAGCGATATCAGTCCGGTCGGCCCGTCGAACCCACTTCTGAAGACGGTGGCGCTGGAAAGCGATGCATGGCTTGCCAATTACGGCACCCATCCCTGGATGATCGCCGCTCCGGTACTCGGCTTCCTGGGTGCGGCGGCCGCCTTCCTTACCATGCGAACACGGCTGGAAGTCATGACCCTGCTCTTCAGCGACCTCTCGATAACAGGCATCATCTCGACGGTCGGCCTGTCGATGTTCCCATTCATCCTGCCCTCTTCGCTCGATCCGAGGTCGAGCCTGACGGTCTGGGATGCGTCGTCGAGCCACCAGACGCTCTTCATCATGCTGGTGGTTACGGTCATCTTCCTGCCGATCATCTTTGCCTACACCGCCTGGGTCTACAAGGTGCTGTGGGGCAAGGTCGACGAGAAGAGCGTCACCGACAAAAACAGCCACGCTTACTGAGGAGACGAAACGATGTGGTATTTCGCATGGATACTCGGCCTGCCGCTGGCAGCCGCCTTCGCCGTCCTCAACGCCATATGGTACGAGCTGGTGGATGACGAAGCCAAGAAAAAGGCATCGGGCGAACGCCGATAAAGAATTGAAGGGCGCGGCCAAACCGCGCCCTTTTTCTTTCAGCTCATCGCCGCACAGCTGTCAGCCAAGCCGGTTCTGCGACCGCTCCGCAAGCTCGACAATGATGCCATCGGGATCGCGGACAAAGGCGATCCTGTTCAGCATCTCCGAATGGACGGCAAAGCGCGGCAGCTCCTTGATTTCGACGCCTGCCGCTTCCAGCTGCGCGAAGGTTTCTTCGACATTCTTGAAATGGAAGGTGATGTGCTTGACGCCTGCCGTTCCTTCGGGAAGATCGACCGCGCGAGCGGCCCCGCCAGACGGGGCGAAAACTTCCAGCATGCCGCCGCCAGCGTCGAGGAAGGCAACCTGCATGCCATCAGGCATCTGCTTGCGCAGCTGCAGTTTTAGCCCGAGCAGACCGCAATAGAACTCGATGGCACGATCCATATTGCTGACGGTCATACCGATATGTTCGAATGATTTCAGCATCTTCACTACCTCAGACGCCTGCCGCAACGCGCCGTTCTTCTTCCGGCAGCCAGGAACGATACAGCGGATGATCGGCCGTGATCGGCATCGGCGTCGGTTGGCCCGTACGCTGCGAGTAATAGGCGGCTGTTACGAGTTCAAGCGAATTGCGCGCATCCTGCAAGGTGACCGGCGGATCCTTGCCCTCCATAAGGGCCTGATGGAACAGCTCGAACTGGCGCGTATAACCGTCTTCCTTGGCTTCGTAGCCGGCAAGCGCTGCGTCGATGCGGGCCTGATGTTCCTCGGTCCCAGCGATGAAGGTCCAGGGATCGCGGCCCATCGTGTAGGGTTCCAGAATGCTCTCGGCAACGAGATCCCTGAAGCAGAAACGCAGTCTGGATATCTCCTTGCGTGAGCCGAGCGTCATGGACAGCGTAGCGAGGGAGCCGTTCTGCATCTTCACCGACAGCGCGGCGGTATCTTCCACCTCGATCGGATTGACCAGCGTCGCGCCATAGGAAAACACCTCGGCGCATGGGCCGTGTACATAGTTCAGCATGTCATGGGCATGGATCGCATGGCCGAGCAGGCCGCCGCCGAGTTCCGTCGCCCATTTTCCGCGCCAGGGCACGGCGTAATAGTCCGGCCCGCGCCACCAATGGGTCTCGATGGTGGTGAGGAAGGGCTTGCCAGCCAGGCCGCGCTCGATCAGAAGCTTCAGCTTCTGCAGGCCGCTGCCGTAACGGTACTGGAAGATCGGCATCAGCTTGCGGCCGTTCGAACGCGCCAGGATGCGCGCCATCTCGTCCACTTCGGCGATTGAGCCGAAGAGCGGCTTTTCGCAGATCACGTGCTTGCCACTTTCGATCGCCTTCCTGCAAAGCTCGAAATGCGAGCTCGGCGGCGTGGCGATATCGATGATATCGAGATCGTCGCGCGTGAAGAGCGAATCCGTATCCTGGGTATATTCAGGAATCTTGTGCTCCTCGCAGAGCGGCTGGCCGCGATCCGCGTCGAGAGAGCAGAGAACAGGAACCTCGAAAAGATCGCGGTTCCAGCCGAAGCCTGTCAGATGCCGTTCGGCAATGCCCGCGCCGATGACGCCCACGCGCAGTTTCCGTGTCATGATGTTTTCCTCAGCGGGTGCCGATGCGGGCGGCCTTGGTCTGTGCTTCGATTGAAAGGCGGCAGACCTCGTAAACGTGGCCTTGCGTCATTGCCGTTTCGGTGCGGTCGCGTACATCGGCGGCAAAGGCGTCGAAATAGTCGAGCTTCTCGCCGCTGCAATCGATATGCGTCATCTCCTTGCCGTTGACGAGGAAGAGATGGTCCTTGCCAGGGCGACCAGCAATATCGATATATTTGCGCAGCTCGATATAACCCTCGGTGCCGAGAATGGTCAGGCGTCCATCGCCCCAGGTGGGCAGCGCTTCCGGCGTGAACCAGTCTACACGGACATAACCGCTTGCCTTGTTGGACCGCAGCAGCACTTCGCCGAAATCCTGGAATTCAGGCTTTTCCGGCATGCCGAAATTGCCGACAGAGCTTGCGACCACCTCACCCGTCGTCGAGCCGGTGTAGAACAGGAACTGGTCGACCTGGTGCGAGGCGATATCGACGATGATGCCGCCGAAGGCTTCCGGGTCAAAAAACCAGTCCGGCCGTGTCGGCAGCTGCAGCCTGTGCGGCCCCATGCCGAGCGTCTGGATGACCTTGCCGATCGCCCCTTCCTTGACGAGCTTGCCGGCCTTGACGGCGGACCGTACGCAATGGCGCTCGGAAAAGCAGATGGAGAAGATCTTGCCGGTCTCGGCAACGGTACGCTTGACCTCTTCGAGCTGGGCGAAGGTGGTCACGCCCGGCTTGTCGGTCATCACATCCTTGCCAGCCTTCATGGCGCGGATGGCAAGGCCGGCGCGGTCGCGCGGAATGGCGGCAATGCAGATGACGTCGATCGAGGGATCGGCAAAGATCTTCTCGCGATCGATCTGCGGCGCATCCGGATAGGTCTTCTCGAACATTTCTCGGATTGCGGGCACAGTCGTTTGCGGGCAATAACCGACGAATTCGGCACCAGCGGCCAGCAATCCCTTCACATGATCGAACGTGTGCCCATGGTCGATCCCGACGACGGCAAATCTCAGCATCGCAGTATTATCCTCCCGGGGAAGTTTCTCAGGTCGGCCTACGCCGACCCTTCTCCATGGAGCAAAACAGACAGCGAAAGAGAGCCCCTGTCAAGGCAAGATAGGCGGAAAAACTCTTTTGCCTCTTTTGTAAATATCTGAAATCGAACGGTTATTTTGTATCTAAATAGTTATAAGTTATGACAAAATGCCGCTGACACACTCTATTATCTCTCAAGTGCCCACTGCAGATACGAACCGCTTTTCGCCTGTTGAGACTTGCTCTTGCCCGGTGAATATGCTCGATTTTCGGGAGCCGTCGGGTAGGAGGACGGCAGCTATCCCTTTCTGCAGGAGCGCTCCCCGCTCCGCCCTGTGACGGAAGATCACCATGTCCCAATCCCTCCTCGATGCTGCCGCTTCGGGCGGCCTGTTTGTCGGCCGCGTCTGGAATCCTGATGTTGCCGGGCCGAGCATCGTGACGCTTCGCGACGGCGCACTTGTCGATGTCACCTCCGCCGAAGCGCCGACGCTGAGCGCGCTGCTGGAACGAGCCGATGCGGCAGAGTTCGTCCGCGCCGCCTCCGGCAGGGCGCTCGGCACGCTCGAAGCAATCGCCGCCAACAGCACAGGCAAGCCCGATGCGAGCAAGGCCTATCTCCTGGCACCGGCCGACCTGCAGGCAATCAAGGCCTGCGGTGTAACCTTCGCTCAGTCGATGATCGAACGTGTCATCGAGGAAAAGGCGGCCGGCAATCCAGACCGTGCCGCCTCGATCCGCGAGCGCGTCAGCACGCTGATCGGCGGCAGCCTGACCAATATCAAGGCGGGCTCGCCTGAAGCTGCCAAGGTGAAGCAGGCGCTGATCGAGGAAGGCATCTGGTCGCAATATCTCGAAGTCGGTATCGGCCCCGATGCGGAAGTCTTCACTAAATCTCCAGTACTTTCCTCCGTCGGTTGGGGTTCGGATGTCGGCCTTCACCCGATCTCGACATGGAACAATCCGGAGCCGGAAATCGTCCTGGCGGTCAACAGCCGCGGCGAGATCAAGGGCGCGACACTCGGCAATGACGTGAACCTGCGCGACGTCGAGGGCCGTTCCGCGCTGCTGCTCGGCAAGGCGAAGGATAACAACGCCTCCTGCTCGATCGGGCCTTTCATCCGCCTGTTTGACGCGAGCTACAGCCTTGACGACGTGCGCAAGGCCGAGCTGGACCTCAAGGTTACCGGCCAGGACGGTTTCGTGCTGCACGGCAAGAGCTCCATGTCACAGATCAGCCGCGACCCGACCGATCTCGTCAAGCAGACGGTTGGCGCTCACCATCAGTATCCTGATGGTTTCATGCTGTTCCTCGGCACGCTCTTTGCGCCGACGCAAGACCGCGATGCAAAGAACCAGGGTTTTACCCACAAGGTCGGCGACGTCGTGGAAATCTCGTCGGCCGGTCTCGGCGCGCTGCTCAACACCGTCGGGCTGTCGACCGAATGCCCGCCCTGGACCTTCGGTATCTCGGCGCTGATGAGCAACCTCGCAAAGCGCAGTCTGCTCTAAGCTACTGGTTTCGCCTTATGCCCTGCAGCAGGTCGAGAACGGAGTTCGCCGCCTCGAGCACATTGGTACCCGGGCCGAACACGGCGGCAACTCCGTGTTCGTGCAGGAATTCATAATCCTGCCGCGGAATGACGCCGCCACAGACAACGATGATATCGCCGCCGCCCTGCTCCTTCAGCCGGTCGATCAGCTGCGGCAATAGCGTCCGGTGGCCGGCCGCCAGCGACGAAACGCCGATGACGTTGACCTTCTCGCCGAGCGCCATGCCGGCCGCCTCCTCCGGCGTCTGGAACAGCGGACCGGCAAGAACATCGAAACCGACATCGCCGAAAGCCGAGGCGATGACCTTGGCGCCGCGGTCATGCCCATCCTGGCCGAGCTTGGCGACCATGATCTTTGGCTTGCGACCCATCGCCTCGGTCACTTCAGCCATGCGGGCTTTCAGAACATCCAGTTCCGGCTCATCGCGATAGGCGGTTCCATAGACGCCGCGGATGACCTTGGGTGTCGCGAAATGATCGCCGAAGATCTCACGCATCGCATCAGAGATTTCGCCAACGGTGGCCCGCGCCCGCGCGGCTTCGACGGCGGCGGCGAGCAGATTGCCATTGCCGCTGCGGGCAATGTCCGAAAGCGCGGCCAGCGCCTCCTTCACCTTCATGCCGTCACGGCGACGCTTGGTTTCCTCGATCCGGCGGATCTGCGCAGCACGCACCGCGCTGTTGTCGATCTCGAGAATGTCGATCGGCTGTTCGGTCTCCAGCCGGTATTTGTTGACGCCGACGATGACCTCGTCGCCCTTGTCGACCGCGGCCTGGCGACGGGCGGCGGCTTCCTCGATCAGCCGCTTCGGCAAGCCTTCATTGACGGCCTTCGTCATGCCACCGAGCGCCTCGACCTCTTCGATCAGCGCCCAGGCCTTGTCAGCCAGTTCCTTCGTCAAGCTCTCGACATAATAGGAGCCGGCGAGCGGGTCGACGACGTTGGTAACGCCGGTCTCGTGCTGCAGAATGAGCTGCGTATTGCGAGCAATACGCGCGGAAAACTCCGTCGGCAGCGCGATCGCCTCGTCGAAGGAATTGGTGTGCAGCGACTGCGTACCGCCGAGCACCGCCGACATCGCCTCAAAGGCAGTGCGGATGATGTTGTTGTAGGGATCCTGTTCCTGCAGCGACACACCCGATGTCTGGCAGTGGGTGCGCAGCATCAGCGAAGACGCTTTCTTCGGCTGGAACTCCTCCATGATGCGGGTCCAGAGCAGGCGGGCGGCGCGAAGCTTGGCCGCCTCCATGAAAAAGTTCATGCCGATCGCGAAGAAGAAGGAGAGCCGGCCGGCAAAATCATCAACATTCAGCCCCTTGGCGATCGCCGCACGCACATATTCGCGCCCGTCGGCGAGGGTGAAGGCAAGCTCCTGCACCAACGTCGCGCCCGCCTCCTGCATGTGATAGCCGGAGATCGAGATCGAATTGAATTTCGGCATCTCTTTTGCCGTATATTCGATGATATCGGCGACGATGCGCATCGAGGGTTCCGGCGGGTAGATATAGGTGTTGCGGACCATGAACTCCTTGAGGATGTCGTTCTGGATGGTCCCGGAAAGCTCGGCCTTCGAAACACCCTGCTCCTCGCCGGCGACGATGAAATTCGCCAGAATTGGGATGACGGCGCCGTTCATGGTCATGGAAACGGACATGTCCTGCAGCGGAATGCCGTCGAAGAGAATCTTCATGTCCTCGACGCTGTCGATCGCAACACCCGCCTTGCCGACATCGCCGACGACGCGCGGATGATCGCTGTCGTAACCGCGATGAGTGGCAAGGTCGAAGGCGACCGAGAGCCCCTTCTGGCCGGCAGCGAGATTGCGGCGATAGAAGGCATTGGATTCCTCGGCGGTCGAAAAGCCGGCATATTGCCGGATCGTCCAGGGACGGCCAACATACATGGTGGCGCGCGGGCCGCGGGTGAATGGTGCAAAGCCAGGTAAGCTATCCGCGTCAGTGCCATCGAGATCGGCGGCGGTGTAGAGCGGTTTGACGTCGATGCCCTCGGGCGTGTGCCAGGTCAGCGTATCTGGTGCTGCGCGCAGCTCCTTTTCCGCCAACGTCTCCCAGTCCGACAGCGTCTTCTTCGCCATATCATCCTCCGCATCGTCTGCGCGCCACGCTACCACCATGCGGCGACGCGGCGCGATACAGCCTTAGGATAATTTGATCGGCAAGGCGATGATAGACGTTCAGCGATGCGCAGCCCAGGGCACGAAAACCCGTTCGATCAGTCGTGCCAGGATCTCCAGCAGGAAAGCGATTGCAGCAATCACGATGATCCCGCCGATGACGATATCGGTCACCAGGAACTGCGCAGCAGACTGGATCATGAAGCCGAGACCCTGGCTTGCCGCGACGAGCTCGGCCGCGACCAGCGTCGACCAGCCGGCGCCGAGCGCGATGCGCGTGCCCGTCAGGATCGACGGAATGGCGCCCGGAAGAATGACGTGCAGCAGCACCTGCAGCCGGCTCGCCCCGAAGGAGCGGGCAGCGTTGACGAAATCGCCGGGGGCGGATTTGACGCCTGATGCCGTCGACAGGATGATCGGCGGCAGCATGGCGAGCGAGATGACCGTAACCTTCGATGCCTCGCCGATGCCGACCCAGATGATGATCAGCGGTAGATAGGCCAGCGGCGGCAGGGGCCGCAGGAATTCGACGATCGGGTCAAGGATGCCCTTGCCGATACGGCTCGTGGCGATCGCAAGACCTGCCGGCACACCGATGATGAGCGAGACGGCGAGCGCTGCAAAGATGCGCAGCAGGCTCGCGAGTGTATGTTCGGCGAGCGTGGAATCGACGAAGCCGTTGACTGCGACGTTGGCGAGCGATTTCGCCACGACAAGCGGCGACGGCAGGAAGACCGGCGAAACGGCGCCATAGGCCGATGCCAGGCTCCAGCCGGCGATAATGACGGCGATGGTTGCAAGCGAGATCGGCAGTGTGCCGCGGCGTTTCGGCCGCGCCTCTACCGGCTGATCCGGCACTCTGGTCGCCAGTGCTTCCGCCTCGACGCTCATGCGGCAATCTCCTCTTCATCCGCATGGATAAGTGCGGTCAGCTCGTCGTGCAGATTTTTAAACGCAGTGAGCGCCTTGATCTCCTTGACGCTTTTGCCGTCGAGCAACGCCTTGCCAAACTCGGTCCTGATGTCGGCGACGATGCGGCCGGGATTGGGTGCCAGCACGATGACGCGTGTCGCGAGCAACAGCGCCTCATCGATGCTGTGGGTGATCAGCAAGGCACCGGTTTTGCTTTCCGCCCAGACATCCAGCAGGAATTTCTGCATGCGGCTGCGTGTCAGCGCGTCGAGCGCACCGAGCGGCTCATCAAGCAGCAGGAAACGAGGGCCGGAGGCCAGGGCGCGGGCGATGCCGACGCGCTGGCGCATGCCGCCTGAGAGTTCCCAGATATTCTTGTGACCCGCACCATCGAGCCCGACTTTCTCCAGCAGTTCTTCTGCGCGGCGCTGTCTCTCGCCTTTCGGGATGCCCTGAAGCTTCAATGGAAAGGCCACATTGCCGGCGGCGGTCAGCCAGGGATAGAGCGCGTCGTCTTGAAACACCACGGCCCGGTCTACGCCCGGCCCGTCGATCTCTTTTCCGTCGACCAGTACACGCCCCTCGCTGGGCTCAGTGAAGCCTGCAGCAATATTGAGAAGGCTTGTCTTGCCGGAGCCCGAACGGCCGATGACCACCACGAACTCATCGGAGGCAATATGCAGGTTGATGCCATCGAGCACACGCCTCTTCCGACGACTGCCTGCCTCGGCGTAATCGAGCGACAAGGACTGTAATGAAAGTATGCTCATGAGCATCACCTGTTTGAGAAAAAACCGGCGCAGCCGAAGCCGCGCCGGGACCCTTGGGAGGATCAAAGACCTGCCTTGGCTGCTTCCTTGACCCAGCGGTCGGAAACATAGGGGCTGTAGTCCTTCAGGACGCCGGGGATCTTGCCCTGCTCCAGAAGGAAGGCCGAGGTTTCGGCAACAGCCTTGACCGTGCCGCCACCGAGGAGATCGGCGCTGGCCTGTTCCTTCAGGCTCGGGAACGTGTAGCCCTTGAGAAGAGCCGGCACTTCATCGGTCTTGGCGCCGGTGAGCTTGGCGATCTTTTCGGCTTCCGGTGATTTCGCATTCCAACTATCCGGATTGGCGAGGTAGGAGGCGTAAGCCGCACCCGTGACCTTCACGAAGCCGATGACGACTTCCGGATGGGCCTCGGCAAATTTCTTGCTGACGATCCAAGCATCGAAGGTCGGGCCGCCCCACTTGGCGACATCGGCGGAGGTAGCAAGCACGCTGCCGCTCTTTTTCAACTGCGCCAGGACGGGATCCCAGACATAGGCGCCGTCGATGTCACCGCGCTCCCAGGCAGCAGCGATTTCCGGCGGACGCAGATTGAGGATCTGCACCGACTTCGGATCGACCTTCCAGTGCTTCAGCGCCGTCAGCAGGCTGTAATGCGCAGTCGAAACGAAGGGCGTGGCGATCTTCTTGCCCTTCAAGTCTTCTGGCTTGGCGATGTTCTTGACCGCAAGCGCTTCAGCGTCGCTGATGAGGCCGACGACATAGATCGTCTCGATCGGCAGTTCGCGGCTGGCGGCAGCCG